>JAEWMK010000444.1 GCA_023457235.1 Bacillota bacterium | reverse complement strand
CTATAAATCAATCCATCGATGTCTAACCTACTAATCGTTTTAACGTTATACATACCACTCGTATCAGCCGAAAATTGAAACATATCATTATCATTATGAAAGTCGATATATCCTTTTATTTTTCCTGTAGAAGGCATTACTGTGGCTGTTCTTGGCAATTCCCCCGCTTTATCTCTGAAAAAGAAAGGCACTTCTGGATTGGTCTGGCGGTCACCATGAGGATATTCAATCACCGCATCCTTCGTAATTAATAAAAACTTGATTTCTCCATTTTTATAAATGCCTTGTCTAGACTTTTCAATAATATTATCATTTGTAAGCGGTATTTTGTCTTCGATGGATAGATTGGTAACAGCAGTTGTACCAGGTTTGTGCGACCATGTTCCGTTGCTGTGCTGCACATAAGCATGGAAATCAAGTTCTCCTACTACGATTGCAACCATTCTGTTATTTATTCCGGCTTGGGCAACTTCGTTTGTTTTCGGATTATACTCGAAAATACGAAAACCTAACCTTCTGGCATCGATCTGCAAATTCGAAACAATATTTTTCATTGAAGCATTGGGATCCCCTAATACAATATTCTTTTTTAACAGATACATATCATCTATCGAAGAAAATTCACCTGGCTGCTGAAGATAAGGTTCATTAATATTCCCTATACGATACATACCAAGAGCATAACCATAACAATTCATTCTGTACTGCAAATACTCACCAATATTTTCGGAATCTTCTCCAGTATTAACATGATCAGGTGCATATTCCGAAAAGTATCGATTGACTTCAAAAGATGAAAATACTGTCATCGGGATACCAAAGAGTAATATTACTGCGAAACTAAACGTGATTATTTTAATTACCATTCGCATATACTTTTCTCCTTGCTTCAATATATAGGTTCAGATCCTAATAAAATTTTCCTCCTAAAATTGTTTCTATATATATTTTCCAATTTACCACTAAGTATGTTTCCAATTAATTTTAGTTTTCCTAACATTAATATTTCCATATAAAATAGACCAACTCGTATAGAATTGGTCTATTCTAATTAAATATCACTATCAACAAAAGCCATTTCCTCTTCGACTTCTTCAATATCTCTCATTTGGTGGGCAATTCTTGATGCTGCACATGCACATATGCTGGCCACTAGATCGTCTAGGAATGTATGAACACCCCCACCGCCTTTTGTATCTAACTTTTTAATAATACCGATTTTATTTTTATCTAAATAACCATACGTCGTAACAGCTATACTTCCATATGTGAGTACTGCCCCTAAACCAATAGTTTCGTCAATTCCGAATAAACCCTCATCACTTTCTACAATTGATTGTAGGGGCTCTGACAACAGCCCTCTCTCAGCAAGACGGTCCAACTCAATCCCAACAAGAATTGCATGTTGAATTTCACGCTTTCTTAAAACCCTCTCAACTGAAAAAATACAATCCTCTAATGTTAAACCACTGTTAAATGGAGTTTGCATTTCATATACTATTTCTGCAATATCTACAACGGTCACACCACGTTCTTCGAGTAGATTTTTTGTCGCCTCTTGTACATCTCGGCTATGTACCCTTTTTGTCATCGTACTATATCCCCTCTCCTATGTATATGTGTACATTATAACATGTCTTAATTTGTTTGATTCTGTTGACGGGGATTCAAAAATAAAAATAATATTACCTTTTTTGTCGTTTGTGTTAATTTTCTTGAACTTTTGTTATAATATTACAGTATTAAATTTTGCTTTAAAGGAGGAACTACCTTATGAAATATGGTATTGTTATTTTCCCATCCAAAAAGCTTCAAGACTATGCAAATTCTTTTCGAAAACGGTACGATCCTCACATCTCTTTCATTCCTCCCCATGTAACTCTTGTGAATCCATTTGATTGGACGGAAGAAGAAATTAAGGGAATCATCCAAAATCTGAATGAAGTTGCATTAAATTTATCGCCTTTCACCCTAGAGGTCTACAAAGCCAAAACCTTTCATCCGGCAGCTAACAAAATTTTCCTAGCTATTAAAAAAGATGAGCATTTATTAAACCTTCACAAAAACCTTAATGCTCATGTATTTTCCAACGAAGATAGAACAGAAAGCTTCGTTCCCCACATCACAATTGGCCAAAAACTTTCAAACCCCGAACATTCTGATATCGTTGGTCAACTTACAATGATGGACATTGCCCATTCTGAAGTCGTAGACCGTTTCCATTTATTATATCAATTAGATAACGACCAATGGACAACATATGAGACATTCCACCTTGGAAAGTAGAAAAGTGGAAGCGCCCGTTCAGAGACGTATAAACTGGAGCACATCGACTGAGATAAAGGAAAACACGATGAGCATGGCGAGTCGATGTTGACTTATCGTAGGGAGATGGACGAAGTTTACGAGTCGCTGGGCGCTGGAGCTGGACAAAAAACAATTGACCGCGTATGCGGTCTTTTTGTTTAAGCATTTGTTAGCCGATTTTAGTACCATTCGGGGTCTCTACGTCTGGTTTTAGAAGAATAACATCCCCTGTTTCTGGGATGCCACCAAGCACTAACACTTCAGAGCTAAAGCCAGCAATCCGTCTTGGTGGAAAGTTAACAACACCCACTACTTGACGACCTACCAAAATTTCTGGTTCATATCGTTTTGTAATTTGGGCACTTGTTTGTTTAATTCCAATTTCTTCGCCAAAATCGATTTCCATTTTTATCGCAGGAACCTTGGCCTCCGGGAAGGGCTCCGCTTTCAATACTGTACCAATTCGTAAATCTAATTTCAAAAAATCATCAAACGTTGCCATTTCTTTTACCTCTTTCACTTTTTGAATATAATTGTATCGCAACAATTATTAAATGCAAAAAAAATCCCCCGCTCTATATTGAGTAAGCAGGGGATTCTTCATATTAGTAGCTCTTTTTTAGACAGTTTCATTAAAGTGCTTTCCTTTTCCGGTAATCTCTGATTTTTTTCTAGCCTTGGCCTCTTCGTATTTATCCTCATAATCTGTTTTCCCTTTAAGTTTGGCCCGCATCGTAACTTTTTCCACAGGTTTTACTACAAATGGTGGACCATCTTTTCGAATAATTCGATTTGTGTATTGAGTGGATTGCTCATTGTTTATTGGTAATATATATCCCACAACCGCCACCTCCGTAGATTACTTTTACCAATCAACTATCGAATGGCAATACTTCCTTGTTCATCAATTCTTGCTACAATATTTGTCATATCCTTTGTAAACTTATATACTCTTTTTCCGATCTGGATAGTTGTTTCCGAGAATACATTTTTTATCGTAATAATTTGGTCATGAGGAACACAGATTAATGTTGGAGTGCCACCTTTACTGCCTGCTTCCTCAAGCCTTGCGCCAAGTCCCGCAAAAAGTCTGCCCCCACGAACAAATCCCTTCACTTCGACCGAACCCTTGGCGAAGATTGTGCAATTATAACAACCCTGTTTATTAATAAATACATCACCAGAGGAATAAATAGTACTGTTTATTGCTGAGGGCATTTGAACAAATACACCGATTTCAGCTTCGACATTCGATTGTTCCAGAAGTTGATTCATAATTTCAACTTGTTGTCCAACTAGGATTTCACTTGCTATTACATTACTATAATGTGTGATTGATTGCCCCGCTTTTATTTTTGCCTCACTAGCCGTACCCCTAATTTCAACTGATCCATTAGCAACCACTTCCATATGATTTTCTACATTACCACTTATGACAATATCTCCGTTGAATCTAAGATTACCAGATTCAAGGCCAACATCGCCCCGATGATCGAGCTTAGGGAGGACAGTAATAATGGCAGTGTTTCCTCGCTTTTGCACAGATGGTCTCCCCATTGAAGTAGCCAAAATTTGATGATCGCTGATCTGTACTCCTCTTCCCGCTTTCACAATTAGCGGTTGTACCGGCTTCGGCTCTATTGCTTCACCTGTAACGCCTCTTCCTGCTAAACCCTCGATTGGATCATGAATAATCGCAATGGTTGTACCAGCCTCAATCGATGGAATATCCAGCCCTTCCCGGAAGTCAATCGAGCCGTCCTTTCGTTCTTTAAAGCTTTTACCTTCCTTGACATCAACCAGATACTCTAACCAGCCATTCTTTCCTTCAACAGGGCTTTCCCCTTTAGCAATAATAAATTCACTATCGGTCTCTGCTTTGCAGGCTGCATCTATTTGTTCTTCCTCAATTCCTGTCGTAATTCCAAGGCTCGTTAACCTTTTATGAATTTCTTCAGCTGTTAAAGTTAAATTCGGTATTACAGTTTTTGTTGCTTCCAGTTTGATCTCACGTGCTGGTTTTTGATCACGAAGCTTATAAATAGTTTTGGTGCCGGGTTCAACTTTTATAGTAGCCATTAACCTATCCTTGGTCATTTCAATCTTCCATTTTGTCTCGATTCCCTCGTTCTTAAAATCAACTTTTATTTGATCATTCTCCGAAATCGTACACTTGTCCTTTATTAACTCATTATTTTTATATAACAGAATCGTAGGTGGGATATGGATCATTAACTTTTCTTTATCACCGACGGGATCAATGCAATGGATAATGCCGGATTCAACCCACACTTTTCCTATTTGAAGTGGTCGATTCTTTGGTTTTAATACAGCTTTTCTTTCTATTCGTACTTCCGCTTCCATAAAGCCAATTTTTAAAAATCCTTTTCTACCTTCATTCAAGACTTCAATGTTAACTTCTTCTTTTGTTAGACCTAAATGCTCTAATCCATTGGAAATTGCTTCCTCAACAGTTTTCCCTTTAAATACATTAACTGTACCCATCACGCACTCACCTCCTGTTAAATTCAAAACTCTGAATCTTCTTATTAATATTATAACAAAAAAAGGACCCTACTCGGAGTCCTTTCACAAACTATGCATTATTTCTTTTCTTTCTCGAGCCACAGCCGCAACCGCCCGTCTTTCTTTGTGATGTTGACT
>JAEWMK010000443.1 GCA_023457235.1 Bacillota bacterium | reverse complement strand
GGTATGGATGTTTCACCTTATGTTATCCTAGCAATGATCTTGTTTGTATACTTAATTTTGGGTATGTTCCTTGAGGGTATTGCGATTATGGTTTTAACATTGCCGATCGTATATCCAATTATTACCCAGCTTGGCTTTGATGGTCTGTGGTTTGGAATCATCATGGTTCTAGTAATTAACATTGGGGTGTTAACACCACCGCTCGGTATCAGTGTTTATATCATAAGTGGTATTGTGAAAGATGTACCGATCCAAAAGATTTTTAAAGGAGTATTTCCGGCAGTTCTCGCAATGGCGTTCTTCATTGTAGTATTAGTTATCTTCCCGGATATCGTAACATTCCTACCAGGGTTAATAGAATAATAAAATGAATCATGTAATCAATAAAGTTCAAATAAAATTTATTTGAGCTTTATTTTTTTTAATATAGTAATTTTTTTTAAAAAAGACAGAAAAAAATTGAATTAATGGCATATCTATTATAAAATTTATAATATTAAGTAAATTGAAAGGGTTTTAAAATACAGAAAAATATTTTATGAGGTAGAGTGTATGAGTATACAGAAAAAGATATTAGGAATTATTATCACGGCAGTTATCGGATTAGCGTTATTATTAGGTGCCGTCTTCTATGCGTTTAATAGGTTAAATGCAATGGATGAAAAAATCGAAAGTGTAGATCAGGCGGTAGGGTTGGGAAAGGATATTCTTATTCACGCTAACCAAGCACGGGTAAATGAAACTGAATTTTTACAATCGTTTGAGGAAGAGAATGTAAAACGGGTCGAGCAGGAGATTACACAGCTTAAATCCAAAGTTGAAAAACTTGGTCAATTGAGTGACGAGGAAACGATTAAGAATAGCAGCAGAATGTTGCTTCAATTCTCCAGTATGTATGATAGTCGTTTCCGGGAGCTAGTCAACAGGCAACAAGAATTAGGCTATGATCCGACTACTGGTATGAAAGGAAACCTAAATGAGGCTGCGGGTAAATTAGAGTCGACATTCAAGGCAAAAGGCGATTCAAAAGCTATTCAGTTATATCAAGCACTCCGAATGATTGAAAAAGATTTTATAGCTGATCACATACCTGTCAATGAATATTCTAAACTTTCACAGGAGCTTACTAATCACATCGCAACAAATGCAAATTACTCAAGTAGTGATAAACAACTTCTTGATAACTACCTTTATACATTTATGGAGGTTCAACGACTAATCATAAGCCAAATCTCTTCATCGAATACATTTCAAACAATCATATCTGATTTGAATAAAGAAGTTCAATCAGTAAACAAAGTGTTGGCTGAAGAGAATAATGAGATTCTTCAATACAAAGAAAAGCAGATGAATTTGCTAATCATAATTATGATTAGTATAAGTGCAGGCGTGCTAATCATTCTTCTTTTATTAGGTTATCTCATCTTTAAATCGATTTCTAAATCAGTCATGGAGCTACACAGTGGGGCTGAAATTATTGGAAATGGCAATTTGACCCACCGTGTTGTTGCTACATCTCAGGATGAAATAGGTAAAGTAGCAAACGCATTCAATCAGATGGCGGATAATGTTCAAACGTCTTTACAAAAAGTAAAACAGGCGGCTGAACAGCTATCTACATCATCTAATACGTTGTCTACCTTATCTGATCAAACTGCCACACAGACATATGAAGTTAATGAAGCTATCGAACAAATAGCCTCTGGTGCTCAAAAGCAATCGAATGATATAGATTTAGGATCTAGATTAATAGAAGAAATTTTATCGCAAATAAATAATGTTAATGACCATGCTGAACAAATTACTCACCAAGCAAAAACAACAAGTGAAAAAGGTCAAATTGGGATTAAAGTTGTTAATGAGCTCGACCATACTTCGAAAGAATATACTGAACTTGCTCAAACCCTAATTAATAGTGTTCAAGAGGTTGCCGATCAGTCGTACCAGATTTCGAAAATTCTTGAGACAATAAGAGAGATTTCTGAAAACTCAGGGCTCCTTGCGCTTAACGCTGCAATAGAGGCTGCCCGGGCTGGAGATGCCGGGAGAGGGTTTTCAGTTGTTGCTAATGAAGTAGGCAAACTGGCTGAGAAAACAAAACAAGAAACAAATAATATTCAAGAAGTCATTGCCACCATTAACGAAAAAATTGCCATTTCAACAAGGGAAGCTGAAAAGCTGGAAATCTATAATGCCAAGCAAAAAGATTCCGTTCTTCATACACGTAACTCTTTTGACGACATTGTAAATCAAGTTGCTGTCATTGATGGAAGTACTGTGGAAATCCGTCGTGCACTTGAAACTGTGAATAGAACTTCACAAGACCTGTTCTCGGCTATGCAAGAAATTAGTGCCGTTTCGCAAGAATCCGCAGCATTTAGTGAAGAAGTATCAGCAAGCAGTGAAAACCAAATTCAAGCAATCGAGGAGGTTAACCGATCTGCCGCTGATCTGTTAAAATTATCCAAAATTTTATTCGAGGAAGTTAATAAGTTTCAATTAGAAAATAGCAGTTTTGTGAAAGAAGAAAATTTAGAAGAAATAATAGAAGAAAATTCTATCGAAACAGATGAGGTGGAAATTAAAAATTAAATTTGGTATGAGTGGGGAGTCTAAAATGACTCTCTATTTTTTTGGACAAAATAGTGGAATAATTAATTGTAAATCTAGTGATATGAAGGTGAATATTTTGACAGAAAGAAAGCTCTGTTTCAAAGCACTGGTAGGCAGCCATAATTATAATTTGAATAATGAATTTTCAGATAAGGATTACAAAATATTTTTCTATCCTAATTTTGATGATCTTTACGGAGGCGGTCAGTATTCCAAAGCCTTTGTTAGCAATGTTGAAGATGTTGAATACCATGATATCCGAAAGCTCCCGAACTTATTGTTTAAATCAAATGTGAATTTCATGGAAGTTCTTTTTTCAGAGGAATATGAAGTTTACGGCCGCGAGTTATTTTCTAAAATTATTGCATTACGCGACGACCTTGCGAAAATGAATATTCCTTATCTGTATGATGCTTGCTTCGGTATGTATATGCAAAAAATGAAGGAATTTAATCGGGATAAAGTTAAGGATTTTGCTGATGTTTTAACAAGTAAAACGTATAAACATGCGATGAGTTCATATCGAATTCTTGATTTTTTAGATCGTTATCAAAAATCGACGTTTAGCTCATTTAAGCAGGCAATGCAGTATGACGCAAAAGACCCTGTGCGGTCCTTGTTACTAGATATCCGTTTAGGAAAATATAATTTTGAACAGCTTGAGGAAATGATTAGTAAAAAGGAACAAGTGATTAGATCGTTTCAAGATATATATAAATCGGTTAAAGTTAATGAGACACTTAAAGAAAAGTTTGAGCAATTGATTAAAGAAAGTGTGAAGGCGGCACTGGTTGAATCAATTAATGGGAGTGAATAGCATAAACTCCCTTCCCGAGAAATATTCCGCGGGTCGATTTCGTGATTATAAAAGCAAGTTTTCTACCATCAAACGGGGCCTAGAATGCATTTGGTGCGGATAAAAGGAAGTTATCCATCATCAAACGCCCCCGGCACCGGATTTGGTTATGGATAAAAGGAGGTTATCC
>JAEWMK010000442.1 GCA_023457235.1 Bacillota bacterium | reverse complement strand
GTCATCCACTGGCGGCAAGTGGCACAAGAATCACAACAGCACTTATTTATGAATTAAGAAGAAGAAATAAGAAATATGGTGCTTCAGCTGTTTGTATCGGCGGGGGCCAAGGAATTGCAGCGATTTGGGAAGCATTGTAAAAATCATAAAGGCACAACTGCAGTTCAAAATCTGCCAGTTGTGCCTTTTCTTGAAATTCCGCTTTACTTAACGAACTCCCTAAATTCATTTACCAGTTGCTTAACCCCATTATAAAGAATAGCACCGTCAATTCCACCTAAAAGGAATTTGAATCCCATATTCAGATGTTTTTCCATATCTTCCTGGTTTGTCATAACACCTGGAATTACATTATATTTTTCACAAGCTTCTACTACTCTTTGAAAACTTTTTAGAACCTCAGGATGGTTTAGCTGTCCTTGAAGTCCCATGGATGTGCTTAAATCATAAGGACCAACAAAGGCGACATCAATATGAGGAACGGAAAGAATTTCCTCGATGTTTTCGACTGCCGTGAAATGTTCTATTTGTAAAATGACTAACCCTTCATCATTAGCCTCTGAATAATAATCCTTAAATTCCTCAGCCTTTGCCCCGAATAAGACCGCTCTTCCTGCGCCAACGCCACGATTTCCAAGAGGTGGATATTTACAATAGCGAACGGCCTGCTCAGCCTCTTCTTTTGTATTAACCATTGGGATCATAACCCCATCAGCACCAGTGTCAAAACCTCTTTTTATTAGAGACATTTCATTTCCTGAAACTCGAATGAGTGGGGTAGCCTGTGTACCTCTGATGACAGCAACCATTCTTCCCGCTGTTTCAAGATCCATTGAACCGTGTTCAGCATCAATCATGATAAAGTCTGCGCCTGTGTGAGAAAGAATTTCTGCATTATCGAGACTGTTGGTCATGATCCATGTTCCAAAGGCTGCTTGGTTTTGCAGCAATTTTTCCTTCAACGTATTTTTTCTCATAGTCGACACCTCAATAATTTTTTATTAAAAAAGCTTCTTGCCGAACGATTCTCTATAATTTGAGTATATTGACTAGTTATGGATTTGTCGACCATTTTTGATTTTTTAAACTTTTCAGACTAATAATTTTCAAAACAAATGATATGGATATATAATGTAATCTATCAAAGGGGGTTTTTTAGTGGAAAAAGTGAATTATAAAGACGCAGGTCATGTTAAGAAATCAACTCCTTTTCTAATTATGCTAATTTTAGGCGCTTTAGCTGCTCTTGGACCTTTAAATAATGATATGTACTTGCCTGCTTTTCCTAATATTTCAAATGACTTCGAAACTTCAGCATCACTCGTACAGCTTAGCTTAACGTCGGGCCTGTTTGGATTAGCGATCGGTCAGGTAGTAAGTGGGGCATTGAGTGATGTTTATGGTCGGAGAAAACCAGTTATTATTGCCCTTTTGCTATTTGCAATTACATCCTTATTGTGTGCAGTAGCACCATCGATTTGGTCTTTAATTATATTAAGGATCATCCAAGGAGCTGCAGGTGGGGCAGGGGTTGTTATTTCTAGGGCTTGTATCCGTGATTTGTATTCCGGTTCCGATATGACAAAAGCTCTTTCCGTTTTAGTTCTTATCATGGGAGTGGCCCCAATACTAGCTCCTATTGCTGGCGGCTTTTTACTCAATTACGTCTCATGGCGTGGAGTCTTTATTGCCCTTTGCATTATTGGAATCCTGATCATGGCAGCAGTGTTCAGACTTCCGGAAACGCTACCGAAAGATCAGCGCACAACAGGAGGTTTTCGTCAAACCATTACCGCCTTTAAACTTTTAATTAAAGACCGATTATTTCTTGGCTATGCTTTAATAATGGGCTTCACCAGTGGGGCAATGTTTGCTTATATATCTGGCTCACCTTTTGTTTTACAAGAAATTTATCATTTATCACCACAAGCTTTCAGTGTTTGTTTCGGTGTCAATGCATTGGGAATCATAATCGCTTCTCAAATCACAGGAAGAATGGCAGCACGTTTTGGTGAAAGCAGGTTCTTGTTAATTGGACTTAGTATGCAGCTATTCGGTGGTATTCTTTTACTTTGTTTTACAATTTTAAATGCAGGATTATTTCTAATCTTAGTTGCTTTATTCCTTGTTGTTTCTAGTATTGGCTTTATCAATCCAAGTGGTACAACATTAGCAATGGAAAGCCTAAGCGGTAATGTAGGAAGTGCCTCAGCCCTAATTGGTCTGATTTCCTTTGGAATTGGTGGAATCGTTGCCCCGTTAGTAGGAGCTTTAGGAAGTCAAACTGCAATACCTCTTGGGATTGTTGTGGCAGTGTGCGGAGGTAGTGCTGTGTTTATTTATCAATTTATGATACGAAGACGGAATTTGGTAATTGAGCAACGACTGGAGATTGGTAGGGATTAAAGTAAGGAAGCAGGGGAGTCAATGATGATATCCTGCTTCCTTTATTGTATGCTTATTTGTTTTGCGAATTTTTCCAAACAATCTTTACATATACATGCTTTACGGAGTTTCTCCTCAGGTATCAGTTCAAAGATTTCTTGAGGGAACAACTCTGCACTACACCAACAGGTGGACTCACCCAATTCGTTCCCACATTGATTGTTTTGGTCGCAAATGGGACACTTTTTTGGATTAATTTCCATGTTTTCCTCCAACTAGTTTAATAATTTAATTATTTTAGAGACTTTTTAAAAACAAAGCTAGCTTTATCATAATTCATTTTTTCTTCGTAAAAGCGGTGGGCATCAGTTCGCTGCAATCCAGAGGACAAGGCAACGGTTTCATATTGATTGGCTTGTGCCCATTCATGGACATGTGCTAGGAGTTTTTCTCCATAGCCTTTGGAACGTTTAGAAGAGTCCGTAACTAAATCACAAACCCAGATGAATTTACCATAATACAGAGTGATCATTGGCTGAAAACCGACAACGGCAACGATTTCTCCATTATCATATAAGGCAAGCATACGATAATCTTCTTTTTCTTGTGCCTCGTTGACTAAATTAAGATAAGTCGTCTCATTTAAATGAGTTCGAAGCTGATTCATTACCGGAAATGCACGAAGAATCTCATCCTTGGTTTGTAGTTCTTTTATTATTAGGGTATCCATATGATGGCTCCTTTAATTTTTCTATAAAAACGGATAAATGAGTATGGGAACGTAGCTTAATTTTAACTAATCAAGGAGTTCCGTTCGTTAATCGTAATGCGTAAGGACGTAAGGCGTGAAGCGAGATCCGTTCTCTACACCATATGGCCTCAGGAAAATAAAAACTTTGTTAACCACAAAGATAAGGGGCGCTAACACTTCCCAACTCATTTGGTGCATAAGCACCCATAAAGGCATCTTGTTGATGCCCTTAAAGCTACTTACGCTTCTAAATATTTAGCTGCTAGTGGGACTTCGATTTCAACAGTATAATTCACTTTATCAATTCGGCTAGACAATAATTCAACTTGTCTTGATAGTTTTTCAGCTCGTTTTTTAAATGCTGATGGATCGAATAAGGCGATTCGTTCCATAATAGCGCCTGAGCGGTGATGAACATTGTATTCACGTTTTTGGGTTGTAGCCATCATTTTAAGGAGATCCAAACGTTCACGAAGCTGTTTTGCTGTTTCAATCGCTCGTGTCATCGAAATCGAACTGCCATCCCACTCTACTTGATTATGTAAATTAGCTTGTTGAATGATTTCTTTTAATTCCAATAAATCTTGCTGGACCTCGGTAAATTCCTGTAAAACAACCTCTACCGTCCGTTCAAATGGTGTGTATGTCTCACCTTTTGGAACCTCAATAACATGGATGTTGATAAGTTCAACATGAAGGTCACTGACTTTTTTGTGGAGACTTGAAAGTAGATTTATAGCTTGTGCTAGCGTAATTTTCATAGAAACAGTCCTTTCATATGACGATAAAACCTATAATCTATCATAACATAAATTCCAAAAACATCCAGATGAAATTAAAATTTGTGACTTAATCCCTAATTGTTAGTTTTATATAGAGTAATTTTGGAGATAATATAGTAAACATCAATTCCGTTCTTTACTATTTATTAACGATTTTAATCGATTGCTGTTTCATATACAATTATGATAGAAGAAATTATCGAAGGATGATGAATTTTGGATGTGACGATGAAGAAAATTATCGAAGCTAGTTATCTAACAGCAGATAGTGCGGCCCATTATCGGACCATTTTAAGATATTTTTATCACCAACATGAGCGGATGAGAGATTATATTTCTCCTGAAGAATTACTAGATTATATGCGTTCCATTCCGGTATTTTCAGATTATCAGGAGGAACAGCTTCATCAGCAGTTAGCACAATTAGTGAAATGGAACAATTTAATCGCACGTCAGGATATGACCAACGCGAAAACGATTGAAGAATATAAAAAGAAAAGATTCCGTTATCAATGCACTCCGTATACTGT
>JAEWMK010000441.1 GCA_023457235.1 Bacillota bacterium | reverse complement strand
ATTTTTTCAAAATAAGAATCGGCGCAATCCTTTAAACTGATCCCCATCGTGACAGTGCGTATATCCAAATTTTCCATTTGGACCATACGAATCGTTTCAATCATTTCATCAATTGCAATACTCATTTTCATAAGATTTCTCTCCTTTAAATACGATGCATGGCCTGGAAAATTTCTTCAAGTTGTATATTAATTTTTAATCCCATTTCTTCACTAATTCCATCAAACTTTTGTTGAAGTGAATCAAGATTTTCGATTCCGGATACATCGACAAGCATCATCATTGTAAAAAAATCTTGAAGAATGGTTTGGCTAATATCAAGAATATTAACGTTATTGTCAGCCAGTACATTAGTCACTTTTGCAATAATTCCAACTTGGTCTTTACCAATTACACTTACTACTGCACGTCTATTTGTCATTTAAATCACCTCATACTTTTTATTTTATCATTACCTTTTTCTACAGGTTTCGTCAATATTTAATTTCGTTTATTTGGTATAATAGGATAATTAATGGTAGTTGGGGGAGGAACATAAAAATGATTTCATTAAAAAATGTATCTAAAATATTAGATGAAAAACAAGTGCTAAAAAACATAAATTGGGATATACATAGCGGTGAAAATTGGGTGTTATTTGGATTAAATGGCTCCGGAAAAACAACACTTCTCTCTATTATTACTGGCTATCTTTGGACATCCTCCGGGAAAGTAACGGTGTTAGGAAAGGAGTTTGGCAAGTATCCTTTGTATGAACTACGAAAGCAAATCGGTATTGTTAGTTCTGCGATTGATTATTTAATGCCTGGTTATGATTATGCGGAGAATATCGTATTAAGTGGGAAATATGCTTCATTTGGCTTGCATGAGGACCCTAGTCAGCATGATATCGATTATGCCCTATCAATCATGGAACGTTTCCGTTGTACAGACCTTATTCATCGAACGTTTGAAACCTTATCACAAGGTCAAAAACAAAAGGTTATGATCATGCGGGCTTTAATGGCTAAGCCCGACCTATTAATCCTTGATGAGCCATGTGCAGGATTAGACGTTCTTGCCCGTGAGCAAGTTTTGGAGTTTATTAATGCACTTGGAGATGACCCTGAGGCACCGTCGATGCTTTATGTAACACATCATGTCGAAGAGATCTTGCCAGCTTTCGAGTACATTACATTACTTCGAGACGGACAAATATTTGCCAAAGGGTCCATCAATAATGTATTAACAGATCAGATATTTAGTGACTTCCTTGGCAGGGATGTAAAAATTGATCAATTCAATCACCGTAATTATTTAAAATTTGTTTAACCCCATTTATTTACAATTATATTTGTGAACAAGTAGAAGATAATATAGTTGATAAAGGGGGGGAATGAATGACAGTAGGTACACAAGTGAAGCAAGCATTAGCCAGTCTAAAAAGTGCGCAAGCTGATTTTGAATCTTTTGCTCTACAAACACAGGATCAATCTGCGAAACAGCTTTATGCTAACTGCGCTACAACTGCAAAAGGCATGATCCAACAACTAGAGCAACGTGTAGAACAAATTGAACAAGAAGAACCGGAATTTCAAGGTTATTAATAATAGGTAGATAGGGCTGTCTTATATTTTGTTAAGAATCATAAGGCAGCCTTTATTTATCAATTCATCTATAATAAATCGCCCTGATATAATCTTGAATTAATGCTAAATTGGCTTTTGCTTCTTTTTTATCCTCTTCTTCGATTGATACCTTTAACTTAATTATTTCTTGATTTAATCCTGAATACTCCATTTCATCTCCTAGTAATTGAAATTTCCATTTGTTTTTTTGATAAAGTTCTTCCATAGCCTTTACCTCCTCACTAGCTTTATCCCATTTTGATCCGTTGACAAATGTAGAAATTTCCTCGGATTTTTGGTAAATTGGCTTACCTTTTATTTTTTCATCGGAGCATCCAAATAACATAAAAAAACAAATTAAACAAATGATATGCTGCACCCAAAGTTTCATTATGCCCCTCCAAAGTATCTTTTTCATTACTTTAACCAATAATGGAAAAAGATATTTAACTAAAGTTAATGCCTCCGGCGGATGCCTCAGATTTTTAATGGTAGTTTTTCGAACTAAGATCAAAGACTAAGAACGCCACATCCTGTGGCAACGTCTTTGTGACCCACATCCTGTGGGCCTAAAAATCTGGGCGCAAATACGCCAAGGCGTATTTGATTATAAGAATGGAGATTATTATGCCTGAATATGGAGTAATACTTGTTCGCTCTTTAGCCTCCTTTATTGCAATATTTGTCCTTGCAAGAATGCTTGGAAAAGCTCAAATTTCACAGCTTACTTTTTTTGACTATGTTGTTGGTATTACTATAGGGGATATGGCTTCGTCAGTTGCGATAGATACTGCAGTGGAATTTATTAATGGAATTATTGGATTACTAGTTTTTGCTTCTTTATCGATCATATTTTCTTTTGGTGCTATAAAATCCTATACATTTAGGAAAATTGTTGAAGGCAGTCCGACGATTCTCATTAAGGATGGAAAGGTTTTAGAGAAAAATCTTTTAAAATGTAAATTGACCTATAATGATTTAATGGCTGGTTTAAGGGAAAAAGATGCTTTTAAATTGTCTGAAGTCGAACTAGCCGTATTAGAAACGGACGGGCAAATAAGCGTTATGAAAAAAGCGGAGTATGAACCGTTAACACCAAAAGATCTCGACTTAACAGTTGAGGAAGAACATAAACCATCCATGATTATTATCGATGGGTCACTAATGGAAAAACGATTAAATTATTTAGGCTATTCAAAGGAATGGATTCTTGGGGAAGTTATGAAAAAGGGGGCAAACTCTATTGATGATGTATTTTTAGCTCAAATTGATTCTCAGGGAAACGTGTATGTTGACTTATATGATGATCAATTAAAGACCCAACAAATAAAACAAAAGCCGCTCCTTGCAGCTCAATTAAGAAAAATACAAGCTAATTTAGAAAGTTTTGCCTTACAGACGAATGATAAAACCGCAAAGAAAATGTATTACAATCAGTCGAAGGAACTGCAAAATTTAATTCAACAAATAAATCCTTATCTTAAAGAATAGGCGTGAAATACATATTAAATATCTCTTCGTTAATAATAAATGAGAAACGAAGGGAGGGTCCTCTATGGAGTTACCGGCACGCATAGGAGGTCAAGGTAGCGATAAGGATGAAACGAAGCTGGCATGGTGGCAGCTATCCCTCATCGGGGTGGGGTGTATCATAGGGACGGGTTATTTTGTCGGTTCGGTTATTGGGATTAAGATGACAGGACCTTCTATTCTTATTTCCTTTATTCTCGCAGGTTTGGGAACATATATAGTTGCCGATGCTCTAGGGAAAATGTCGGCAAAGGACCCGCAAAAAGGTTCATTTCGCGCCTATGCAAAGAAAGCCTATGGACCATGGGCTGGATTTAGCAGTGGGTGGGTGTATTGGTTTTCGGAAATGTTGATTACTGGTAGCCAGTTGACCGCACTTTCAATTCTTTCCCGTTTTTGGTTCCCTAATGTTCCATTATGGATATTCGCCTCCATTTACGCTGTGCTTGGTGTAATTGTGGTTGTAATCGGTACAAAAGGATTTGAGCGTGCTCAAAATGTGTTCGCGGTCATTAAAGTGGCTGCCATTTTTATGTTTTTAGTTTTAGCGGGATTCGTTCTTTTCGGCTTTTTTGGAGGGAACAGCAATGATTTTCACATACCGAAAACAATGGATGAATTCATGCCTATGGGAATGATGGGGTTGTGGTCATCGCTTATTTTTGGTTTCTACGCATTCGGTGGAATCGAAATTATGGGTATTTTAGCACCGCGATTGAAAAATAAAGAGGATGCAAGAAAATCAGGTACAATCATGTTAATGATGTTAACAACCATTTATTTGTTATCACTTGCTTTAGCTACGGGTTTAGTTGCTCTTAATAAATTTAATGCAAATGAGAGTCCTTTTGTAAGCGCTCTTGATAAATATAATTTGGACTTTTTTCCTCATGTTTTTAACGGTGGGATCATCATTGCTGGTTTTTCTACTATGGCTGCATCTCTGTTTGCTGTCACAAGTATGATCGTAACGTTAGCTGAAGATGGTGATGCTCCGAAGATTTTTGCAAAAAAAGGAAAACTTAAAGTTCCTCCATTCGCCTTAGGTTTAACGATAGGTGGTCTCATTACTTCCATCATTATGGCCCTTGTTATGCCCGACAAGGTTTATGAGTATATTACAACGG
>JAEWMK010000440.1 GCA_023457235.1 Bacillota bacterium | reverse complement strand
GTTTGTTGTTTTGTCCCCAAAAACCAAAAGTATAATGGTAAAATTTTACTTATTTTAATTATTTTTACAGTTATGCAAAGCTAGTGGGTCAGACCCCGTGGCCCTACTTATCAAAAGGGGTGATTATTGATGTCGAAAAAACAAGAGGAGATTCAACAATTAGAGGAGCTTGATAAAAAGCACTTTCTTCACCCAACAACTTCAATTAAAGAACAGCAGGAAGCAGGTCCTGCTTATATCTTTCATACAGGAAAAGGTATTTATCTAGAAGATATGAAAGGAACAACACTCATCGATGGGATGTCTTCCCTTTGGAATGTTAATGTTGGGCACGGCCGGGAGGAACTAGCCAATGTTGCAAAGGAGCAGATGGCCAAACTCGCTTTTACCTCATGTTTTAGCACTTTTAGTAATGAACCAGCGATTCGATTGGCAAAAAAAATGGCTGACCTTACTCCGGAGCCTTTGACTGCAGCCTTCTTTACTTCCGGTGGTTCAGAGGCCAATGATACGGCCTATAAGCTTGCACGCCACTATTGGCTTCTAAAAGGCCAACCAGAGCGAAAAAAAATCATCTCAAGAACAAAATCCTATCACGGTGTATCAATGGGGGCAACAAGTGCTACGGGTTTGAAAGGCTTTCGTGAATTTACAAAATCATTGGCACCTGATTTCTATTTTGTCGACCATTTTGACACAGCAGATTTACGCCAACTAATTGAAGAAGAAGGACCAGAGACAATAGCGGCTTTTATTGCTGAGCCGGTGCAAGGAGCCGGAGGGGTACATGTTGCTCCAAAAAATTATTTCAAGGAAGTAAAAGACATTTGTACACAATATGGGATTTTGTTCATTACCGATGAAGTGATTACTGGCTTTGGGCGTACCGGGAAATGGTTTGGCATTGAGCATTATGGTGTTACTCCGGATATGATGTGCTTTGCAAAAGGAATAACGAGCGGATATGCCCAACTTGGGGGTGTAATGATTTCGGAGCAGATTCATAATGATCTGAAGGAGCTTTCCCAGGGCACCTTATTACACGGCTATACGTATAGCGGGCATGCAATGGCCTGTGCGGTAGGTTTGAAGAATATTGAACTTATCGAAAAAGAAAACCTCGTCGAAAATGCGAAAGCAAGAGGAGAAGAATTGCTGGGAGGATTAAAATGGATTAAAAGCGAAAGAAAGACAGTGGGAAATGTTAGAGGGCTAGGTCTCATGGCAGCTTTAGATTTTGTTGATCAAAATCAGCAACGATTCCAGGCTCCTGTTTCTCCGTTAATTTTTAAAGAAGCAGCGAAACTAGGGCTTATTTGCAGGGCTGTAACATTAGATAATCAGGACACAATAGTTCTGGCGCCGCCGCTTACTATTACAAAGGAAGAAACTGAAAAAATTACTTATATCTTAAACAAAGCTATTAAAACAGTAGAAAATGTATGAATTAGCATTGTTAGAAAAAAGTTAAAATTTAATAGGAAATTGATGAAAAAAGTAATAGAGTTTGGTAAATAACTCCGTTATAATTAAACAGCGCAAATACTTATATTTTTTATTATGAATTGTTTTACAAAATCGGAGGTTTCCATGAAAAGTTTGCAGATGCGGATGATGATTATTTTTTCATTATTATTTCTTTTACTAAGTATGTTATTGACTTGGCAAATTTATAGTTCGTCAACAAAGTTAGTTATTAAAACGATTAGTTTACAAGCGCAAAGTATCGTTGAACATGTAATGGAAACCATTGATGTTGATCGGTATAAGGAGATTACTCTGGAAAATGGACCGACTGACTATTATGTGGAACTACGAGAGAAGCTAAATGAAATGAAAGAAGTAAATGGACTCAAATATTTATACACGATAAACAGGAAAAAGGCTGAAACAGGATATGAATATTTTTATGTCGTTGACGGCTTTCCACTAGAATCTGATGAAGCATCAGAACTTGGTGAAGTTGAAGAAAATTATTATGAAAGCTTAATAAGAGTATTTGAAACAAAAAAGACCCAAATTGGAGAATTAAGCTATGATGCAGAGTATGGTGCAACAGTAACAGCCTATGTGCCGATTCTTGATAATAATGGTGAAATGGCAGGCATAGTAGGGGCAGACTTTAATGCAGATAACATTTATCAGCTCATGCAGACAGAAAAGCGGAAAGCAATGTTAATGACAGGGTTGATCTTGCTCGTAGGGATACTGATTATTTTCATTATGGCCCGCTATTTGTTAAAACCACTTAAAGATTTAATGAAACAAATTAGGAAAGTACAAAGTGGAGACTTTACTGTAAGTTTAGAAACAAAACGTCAGGATGAAATTGGTGAATTGACCATTGCTTTTAATGAAATGATTCAAGATCTTAAGTCAATGATTCAAGGTATCTATAGAGGTTCAGACCAATTGCATCAATCGTCGAAATCGCTATCTGAAAGTTCCGCTCAAGCCGTAGAATCGGCTTCAGAAGCAAATGAGAAGGTGAACTCGTTAACTGCTGGATCTAAGCGTCAATTACAAATCGTTCAGGATGCAGCTGCGACGATTACACAAATGTCTGCTGGTATTGAAGCGATTGCCGAAAATCTAGATGAAGTAGCAAGTTCCTCACATATCGCAACTAAAGTGTCTGAGGAAGGAAAGCAACAAATAGAACAGGCTGTCTCACAAATGAATAATATTCAAAATGCTCAAAAGGACTCCTCAAGGGTGATGCAAGACCTTGACCTGAAGTCAAAGGAAATTGGTCAAATTTTAGATACGATAACAAACATTGCAAATCAAACGAATTTGTTAGCTTTAAATGCCGCTATAGAAGCAGCGCGAGCGGGGGAACATGGTAAAGGCTTTTCCGTTGTATCAGAGGAGGTTCGGAAATTAGCAGAGGAGTCTGGCAAAGCAACAGAGCGCATTTCACAGCTTATCCAAGAAATACAATCAAAAACAGCAGCTGCAGTAGTCACTATTAATAATAGTTCAAAGGAAGTCGAATCAGGAATAAGAGTTATTGCCGGTTCCGGAGAAGCTTTTTATGAAATCATTAACTCAATCGCAAATATGTCAGATCAAATAAATTCTGTAACAGCCGCTACAGAGGAGCTTGCCTCAGGAAGTACTCAAATTGTAACTGTTATTGAGGAGGTAAAAGATATCGCAAAAGCTTCATCAAAAGCAACAGAAGAATTTGCCGGAGTCATAAATGATCAAGAGGCTTTGGTACAAGAGATTACAGCCTCTACTGACCAATTAAACCATATGGCAGATGAACTGACTGAGCTTGTAAAAACATTTAAAATATAAAAAAAGCAGGATTAAATCCTGCTTTTTTTATTTAATTACCATTAATTACCATCATTAACTCATCCCTCACAGAAAAAAATAGTAGGTAGGGAGGAGAAAGTGATGATGCGGAAATCCATTAGTTTTTATCTATGTATTTTGTTGTTTTTTCTTCCGATGAAGGCTTTGGCCATAGAAGAGAATAAAGATATTTACGAGGATAAGGACGATCCACTTAGCTTTATGGTTGAAGTATTACCTTGGGATCAAGTAAACAATATCATGCCCAAATATACAA
>JAEWMK010000439.1 GCA_023457235.1 Bacillota bacterium | reverse complement strand
CTTTCGCACCTAACCCAGTTAAAAGTTTCGCTGCTGCAAAACCGCTTTTAGCTAAACCTAATACTAATATGCTTTTATCTTTATACTCTGCTGTCGTTTTCAATTAAATCCACACCTCTAAATAAATTCCAATACATGCAAACAAAAGCCCAATAAACCAAAAAGTTGTCACAACACGCCATTCTGACCAACCAACTAGCTCGTAATGATGATGTAAAGGGCTCATTTTGAATACCCGTTTTCCTGTTGTTTTAAATGATATTACTTGTATAATAACTGATAATGTTTCAATTACAAAAACACCACCAATAATGACAAGCAATACCTCCATTTTTAAGAGGATAGCAACCGCAGCGATCGCACCTCCGAGTGCTAAGGACCCGGTATCTCCCATAAATACCTTGGCCGGATGTGCGTTAAATACTAGGAAACCTAGTACGGCTCCTACGACCGCAACTGAAAAAATGGCGACCTCATATTGGGACGCATTCCAAGCCAAAATAGCAAATGCTCCGAAAGAAATAGCAGCTGTTCCTGCTAATAATCCATCTAAACCATCTGTTAAATTTACCGCATTAGACGCACCTACCAGCATAAAAATAAGCAAAATGATATAAGTCCATCCAATATCTATCGAAAATTCTGTTCCAGGAATCTTAATATATGTAGAAAATCCCATTTTGTTTAAAAAATAAAAGAAAATAATAGCAACCACCAGCTGTCCTAACAGCTTTTGTTTGGAGGTTAATCCAAGATTCCTTTTCATCACAACTTTAATAAAATCATCAAGAAAACCAATAATTCCAAAGCCAATTGTTACAAATAAAAGCAAATAAGTTTCCGTTGTCGGAGTTGAAAACTTCCCTGTCATTACTAAAGTTGTAATAAGAATTGAAACTAAAATCATCACACCGCCCATTGTTGGTGTTCCAGACTTTTTCTGATGAGATTTCGGCCCTTCTTCACGAATACTTTGCCCGAATTTCAAGCGACGTAAAAATGGTATCATAATTGGTGAAAGTAATGCAGCAATTAAAAAAGCCATTATAATCGTCATCAACATACTTCGATCAAGCATCCCAAAGCCCCCTTTCTTCTGCAAAAAATTCTATATGGGTGTCAGACATGTCTGACACCTATTGTTGGTTTATTTCGTTTACTAAAGATTCAAGCTTAGCACCTCTGGATGCTTTAAATAAAAGGACAGTTTCCGGAGACAATATCTCTGTTATAAAAGGCACTGCTTCCTCTTTTCTCAAAAAACTATAAACATGTACAGGAATTTCACGATCACGTATTTCATCCGCAATCCATTTCCCTTTTTCTCCAATCGCAATCACATCTGTAATCGGCTTATTAATAACATCGGCAACACTGCGATGCAGTTCTTCCTCATTTGGACCGAGTTCATACATATCTCCTAATACCAAGACTTTTCGATCATATTGATGATAATCCTTAATTGTATCAATAGCAGCTTTCATTGATGTAGGACTGGAATTATAAGCATCATTTATGATCAATGCACCATTTTTTCCAATCATGCGCTCAAGCCGCATCCCGGTTAACTCAATTTTTTCAAGCCCTTCCTTAATGTCTTCCATCGGCACAGCTAATTCCATAGCCAGAGCAATCGCATAGCAAGCATTCTTTACATTATGCCTACCAAGCAGAGAAAGTTCAAACTGATTCTCGTTAACATGAAAATAATGATGATCATTCTCGAATTTCACATTGCTAATTAAAAGATCATTACCGGGATTAAATCCACAACGAATCACTGAAAATTCTTTTTCAATGGAAGAAAGTAGTGGTTCATCTCCATCTACGATGATCTTACCGTTCTGCTTCATGCCATCCAAAATTTCAAGCTTTGCCTTAGCAATTCCGGCACGACTACCCAAAAACTCAATATGCGATTCTCCAATGTTTGTAATAATCGCATAATCAGGATTAGCAAGCTCACTCAAAAGTGAAATTTCTCCAAAATTACTCATACCCATTTCTAAAATAATGACTTCAGTATCTTCAGGCATCGATACAAGCGTTAACGGCAAACCGATATGATTATTAAAATTCCCTTGAGTCTTATGTGTTTTATATTTCTTTTGCAAAACAGAATAAACTAAATCCTTTGTTGTTGTTTTCCCATTAGATCCAGTAATTCCAATAACAACCGGTTTTATTTTCTGCAAATAAAATTTAGCCAGTTTCTGCAGACCCTCGATTGTATCTTTTACAAAAAACAAAGGGAAATCATTCGGAATAAAGGTTGGGATTTCTTTATGTTCCTGCCAAAGTCCGGCAATCGCACCATTGTTGATGGTATCTCGAATAAAGTCATGTCCATCAAATTGATCTCCCACAATCGGAACGAACAGTCCTTTACTCACTTGTTTACGACTATCAGTTGCAATTTCATGAATAAAAATATTAGCATCCTTTGCTCCCACACTTGATGGGAATATTTTAGAAAGCTCACTTAATGAGAGTTTCATTTACCTCTCTCCTTTATCGCCTCTCGTGCTATTTTGCGATCATCAAAATCAAGCACCTGTTTTCCGACAATCTGATAGGTTTCATGCCCTTTACCGGCAATTAAAATAATATCATCTTTCCGAGCGTTGCTAACGGCATAATAAATAGCTTCCTTCCGATCAACAAAAACTTGATAATGTTCACCTTGGACGCCTGCCTCCATATCCTTTAGTATTTGGACTGGATCTTCAGTTCTAGGATTGTCGGAGGTAAAAATAGCCTCATCGCTATTGTTCACGGCAATTTGCGCCATGATTGGACGTTTTGTTTTATCGCGGTCCCCACCACAGCCAACAATTATAAACACTTTTCCTTTGGCAAACTGTTTGACAGTTGTTAAGGCATTTTCTAAACTGTCCGGTGTATGGGAATAATCAACGATTACAGTGAAGTCTTGATTTTCATTCACTAGTTCAAACCGACCGGCTACACCTTGCATATTTTGAACCGTATCAACGATAACCTGGAATGGAACTTTCGCAGCAATAGCGGTACTTATAGCTGCTAATACATTATAAACACTAAATTTCCCAACAAGTCCCATTGAAATTTGGGCTTCCCCTACAGGTGTTGTTAACGTAAACGTCGTACCTTGCCCACTCAACGTGATATTAGTAGCCCTCACATCACTTTCAGAATCGATTCCATAGGTTAAGATTTGGGCACCTGCCGTCAGCTTCTTATATAGCTCTGAAACCGAGTCGTCATTGTTTAAGATAGCAAACTTTGGCTTTTCATAATTAATAGAGCTGCCAAGCTGGGCAAATAAAATTCCCTTCGCACGGGCATACTCTTCCATTGTTTTATGATAATCTAAATGATCTTGGGTTAAATTGGTGAATACAGCAATATCGTAATCACAGCCCCGAACACGCCCCATATCAAGGGCATGGGAAGAAACCTCCATAGTTGCTGTTGTAACCTTGTGTTCAACCATATCCCTAAATGTTTTTTGTAATACTAATGATTCCGGTGTTGTATTTTTGACATCAATTGTTTGATTGCCAATTTTAATATACATTGTTCCAATTAGACCGGTCTGTTCACCATTTGCTTTAAAAATCTCATCTATGATATGGGTCGTTGTCGTCTTCCCGTTGGTACCCGTCACACCAATTAAACGTAGTTTTTTAGTGGGTTGATTATAGAAGGAATCGGCCAACTGTGCCAATGCCCTTTTTGTATCACCAACAACAATATAGGGAATCTCTATATTACTATTATTTAATTCCCGCTCGGCTAGAATTGCACTTGCCCCATTATCAATGGCCTGTTCAACAAAATCATGGCCATCAACTGTGAATCCACTAATGCACACAAATAAGCTGCCAGCCCGGACTTGTCTTGAATCCATTTCAATGGATGAAATAAGAGGATTTCCACTTTGTAGTTGTTTATAATGCGATAAACATGAAAGTAAAGATTTTAGCTCCATTCTGGATTTCCTTTCTGTAGAAAAATATTAATACAAATTTCACTTCACCCATTATATCAAAAGTAGGCTTGGATAATATATCTTTTTAATCGGATCCTTTTGAAAGAACAAACGCCTAGCTTTGTTCTTGGCTAGGCGCTTCTAGGAAAGAGTTATTCTCCACCTAATAATATGCGAATTGTTGCACCGGATTCAACCTTTTCGCCAGGTTCTGGTGTTTGGTCAATGACAAGTGGACCTTCACCACTCTTTTCTATCCTTAGATCAACTAGGTATCTCTGCAATTCATTCGTTTTTAAACCAACAATGTTTGGAACTTCAATCATCATTGGATCAGGCCATGTGTATTCCTTCTCGATTTGCCCGCTTCTCTTTTTAACATCAAGAGCCCTTAGGCTGTCTTCTAATATATTCCCAACAATTGGAGCAGCGACAACTCCTCCGAATTGAACTGTACCCTTTGGATTATCGATAGCTGTATAAACGACAATTTGCGGGTCATCTGCTGGAGCGAATCCAATAAAAGAAACAATATGGTTATTTTCCATATAGCGTCCATCTTTTACTTTTTGGGCTGTACCGGTTTTGCCACCGACACGATACCCATCAACAAAAGCGCCTTTTCCTGTACCTTGAGCTACTACACTTTCAAGGGCATACCTTACCTGCTTCGATGTTTCCTCTGAAATGATCCTTTTTTTCATAATAGGGGTATTGCGGCTTACGACCTTACCTGTTATCGGATCAACCCATTCCTTGGCGATATAGGGCTGATACAAAAAACCACCATTAACAGCAGCAGCAACAGCAGTTACCTGCTGAATTGGAGTTACAGACACCCCTTGACCAAAAGCAGTTGTAGCTAACTCAACAGGGCCGACGCGATC
>JAEWMK010000438.1 GCA_023457235.1 Bacillota bacterium | reverse complement strand
GCCTTCACCCATTTTGGGTTAGCAATGGTGATACGGATGGTATCTTCCAAAAGGTTATAGACGGGGACCCAATACTTTCCAGTTGATTCCATGCACACATCAAAGCAATTGTTGTCAATGAGCCATTGCTTGAATTGAAGGATTGAGTTGTTAAAAGTGGAGAATCTTTTTTTTGAATAGTGGGGAGTAATCCCCTGTGAAGTAATGAGTGTGGCAACGAGAAAAGTCTTATGAACATCGACGCCACAACAAGTTGGATAAACAACTTTCATGACACAGCCTCCTTTCTAAAGTGAGGAGAAAGACATTGACTGAACCATCACACATTTAACGAAGAGTTAACAACAATGATTAGCGTACGGTCTAATAGAACCACTTATTTGTGCTTGAAAGATGATTCTTACACTGGTTTATATACTGTTTTAAACTGAGAAGTAATCTACGACTCGCCTCATCGTGCTTTGTAGTATATCTTCTCCTTAATTTAATCATAGCAAAAAGTGGTGTTTCCGAACATCATTTTTCATTACTATTTGTGCCGCCAGCGATAGCGGCGGAATGGAGGTTTATATGGGTACTGTAAATAATTATTATATTAAAGCAAATCGTATTTTTACACCTGTAAGAAAATATGCATGGATGTTCACTGTGATGGTAGCTATTGGCGGACTATGGTTTCCGAAGCTTGGATTACTCGTTATTTTGATTATGGCAGGTCTTCTTGTTACAAGTTTTTTCAATGGTAGGTACTGGTGTGGTAATATTTGTCCCCATGGCAGTTTATATGATCGGGTAATGCTCCCCATTAGTCGTAACAGAAAAATACCGGAATTTTTTAAAACAAAAACTTTTATTGCCTCATTTTTTACTCTATTTATATTTCTTTTTTCAAATCGATTAATGCGAGCGTTTGCCGTATGGGGGGAACATCATTTTCTGGATAAATTAGGATTTGTTTTTGTTGTTACTTATTTAGTCGTTCTGGTAGTAGGTGGTAGTTTAGCCTTGTTCATTTCCCCTCGTACATGGTGTCAGTTTTGTCCTATGGGCACGATGCAAAAAGGCTCCTATGCGGTTAGTAAGGCATTAAATGTCGCTCAAAAAACAGAGAAGAAGGTAACCATTTCTAACACTTCTTTGTGCCATAGCTGTGGAAAGTGTGCGAGAGTTTGTCCATTTCAATTAAAGCCGTACCTGGAGTTCTCTGATCAAAATCAATTTGATAACATCAATTGTATTAAATGTTCCACTTGTATAGAAAATTGTCCGGCAGGTATTTTATCACTAAAAACAGAATTGGAAGCCTTGAAATTAAAAGAAGAAACTTCAATAGAAGGCTATGAACATAGACAAAAAATAGTAGCTGAAATTTTAGATATAAATGAATTAGCGCCTGATGTACGTGAATATAGCTTTTCTTTAAAGTCTCCTAAACAAATAGAATGCAAGGCAGGACAATTTATTCTAGTGAAAATTCAAGATGGACCGAAACAATATCGAGCATATTCGATTGCCTCTTTTAATGAGAATCGTAACGAGCTTCGTGTCATTATCAAGAAAGTAAAAAATGGGTATGGTACTACTAAAATCTTTAACGATTTCAAAATTGGTGATCGTGTCGATCTTGAGGGTCCAATGGGCAATGAGCTTGTTATTGACCGAAACGCTGAAAAGGTGTTATTTATTGCAAATGGAATCGGAATTACACCTTTCATTGCGATGACAAAGGACGTGTTAATGAATTTTCCAAACGTAAGAGAAGTTAAGCTGTTGGCCGGTCAAAGATACGAACATGAACTGCTATACCAAGATTATTTTCTTCAGTTTGTTAAAAAATATGAACATTTCGAATACATTCCAGTTGTTTCAAGAGACGAATCAAGTCATTTCAAAAATGGGTATGTAACACATGAATTAAAAAATATTGATCTCACAGACTATAAGGTATACATGTGCGGATCTAAAAAAATGATTCAAGACAGCTTTAAAATATTGTTGGAACAAGGTGTTAAAGAAGAACATATCCGCTATGAAAGTGAAGAAAAAATTGGGGCTATTCCAGCCAAAGCAGTTTAAGTACAATCAACCAAATCAAGAGTAGACCACCCACAAATTTTTGATAGCTCAAACATAATAACGCTTGAACAACTATTGGTAATACTTTAAGATATAGGTATTACCTTTTTGTTTTAAGGAGGAAATTCCAAATGGCAATGATTATTAATAATGAATTATTGAGTGGTAAAATGACAACCAAAGGTCAACTAACCATCCCAAAAGAATTGAGAGAAATGTTGGGAATAGAAGAAGGGGATCAGATTAAATTTATTATAGATAAGAAGAAAGGGGAAATTAAAGTGGAGCCATACAGACCGAAAAAACTAAGTGAAATACTGAAAAATAGAATAAAGGTTGATGAGTCTATTGATATTGAAAAAATTAGAGAAGTAGCACAAATAGAGTTTGCTGAAGAATTTATTAAAAAGCAGTTAAGAGATCAATAATATGGATAAATTTTTAGTAGACACTAACATATTAATTAGATTTATTGTTGAAGATGAAGAAAGTAAATATGAATCATTTGTTAGTTTAATTAATAAGTTAGAAAACAATGAAATAACGTTAATCATCCCCACAATGGTAATAGCTGAATGTTGTTGGTTGTTAAAATCATTTTATAAACTTAGTAAAATCGAGATAAGTAATCGACTTATTGAGATTTGTGAAGTTGTTAATATCGTACCAGAAGAAACAATAATCTTATCAGCATTAAAAATATTCACAGAAAAGAATGTAGATTTCACAGATGCATTGTTAAGTGTTAAATCATTTAACAATAATATACCAGTGATAACTTGGGATAAGAAAGATTTTAGAAAGTTGGAATGTGAGTATTATTCGCCAGAGGAGATTACCTAAATGTACATTTCGAAAATTATGCACAATAGATTTCTATAATGAAGTCAACAACCCATGACTAAAGTCACAGGCTTGTAA
The DNA here is from genome assembly GCA_023457235.1 of Bacillota bacterium. Taxonomy (GTDB): domain Bacteria; phylum Bacillota; class Bacilli; order Bacillales; family Bacillaceae_J; genus Schinkia. The sequence continues at coordinate 81 of JAEWMK010000438.1, read as the reverse complement.
GATCTTACGACCTTTAGAATTTACAGCGGACAACAAGACTAGTGTCTTGCCCTTCAAACCACGCTAGAGGTACTGTTTGGG
>JAEWMK010000437.1 GCA_023457235.1 Bacillota bacterium | reverse complement strand
ATACCTTAATCTGCTTTTCGCTGTATTAACAATTACTAAGCTGGAGGTACGTTAACATGGGAACGTATGTTGGTTTGTCGCTCCTGCCTGAAGGAGTATCTCAACAACAATGGGAAAAAGTTTACGAAGAAAGTCTTGAATTATTAAACGCATTTCCGTTTGCAGATATAAAAGAGAAGAATTACTTTGGACTAAATATCCCTGTATTTGAACAAGCAAAAGAAAGAATAGAACAAAAAAAGTATTGGCAGTTGTGTGGAGATTTAAATAGCAAAAAATATGGGGAAACTTTCCAACTATATAAAGAAATAAATGTTTATAAGAAGTCTATTGAATCTGATGGTAGAAAAGATATTTTACTTGAGAATCAAGAGCAGCATATCGTAAACATTTTTGATTCAAAGACGCAGGGTCACGAGTATCATTTGTATATCTTAGCTATTGCTATGCTCGTTGAAAGTCGTCTCCCCAAATATGCCTTAGTAAGCGGTAATATTGACTATAAACAATGCGTAAAAGCAAAAGAGTGGGCGGATAGGCATCTTTCGACACCAATAAACCTACCTGTTAGGGTGAAGGCAGAGGGATTGCTTTCGCGATTTAGTCATATTAATAATGACGTTGAAATGATAGGAGTTTTGGAAAAGTGGCTAATTGCTGATCAAGAAAAAAAGTTTGAAATTATATTTAATCTCTTTTCTAGGGAGAGTTTCGTTCAGTGGTTTATAAGAAATCTAAGGTCCTATTCCTCACCGGTGCAGATAGGCGCATTGAAATTTATGATCTATTATTTGAACATAGTAGAAGATTTAAAAAGCTTAATTTATTTAGCATGTAAACATGAGGATGGTCCTAAATTTCAATTATCTGAAATGCTAAAGGCCATTGCCCGGACATGGGTATGTTTGCCTCAAGAAAACTTTTCATTTATGAAGGCTTTTACTAAAATTGAAGGGCATCCGGTAATTGTAGAACGCGAATTTGGAATGATGGTTATGGATATCAAGTTTTCTGGCAGAGAAATCAAAACTTATATTCCCTTAAACGAAGTTGCAACATATTTAAAGTGCTATTTTCCTGAGATAGAAGAAACCATTGAAAAAAAGTTATCAGATGAAATTTCTTTAATAGAAAGAGAACTTCAAATCTTTCATGAGCAAGCTAAGACATCTCTTGACCTATCAGATGCGTCTACTGAAAATAAAATGTATTTTGCAGATGAAGAAGCGTTTCTATATTTCAATGGTGATAGTGTAGTCTTAACAGAAGAGCAAGAACTACATTTGAAATCTATTGCATATAGTATTAAGGTCTTTTTAGAACAAAATGAGTATTCGACGATGTTAAATCAATTTTTATTTAGATCACTCTCGGACATGAAAAAAGTGTTGGCAGCGTTATCGAATGAAAAATTTCATATGATATTGACAGAACATACGTGGAACTGGATTCTAGAAACAGATAATGTAGAGTTATTAAAAACATTATTATTAAAACTAATAATTGACGAGTTAATGAGTAATAAAAGTGAAAAGAATAAATCGGATATGCGGAAAGCGATGTTCGAAAACAGGAAGCTATTGGAAAAAATAAATGGATATATCAAAGATGAGCAAACTATGGAAATGATGCAGGAGTGGAGTAAACACCAAGAATAATCTGGATAAATATAGAAATTCACCTGCCTCATGTGCTTTATTAGTAATCCTGTATCGATCTCACTATAAGTATCGTACAAAGGGGTATGAATTTATTAAGTTTGTTGATATGGGGTGAATAGATGAATTGGCTCGAAGTTCGAAAAACCTTTCCAAGTCAAATTGTATTAATTGAAGCTCTAGAAACAAACACTGCTAATAAAATACGTGAAGTTCTCAATATGTCTGTCATTTCAACCCACGAAGATTCTTCAGCAGCTTGTAAGGCTTATAATATGTTACATACCAAGTATCCCTACCGTGAATTTTACATCTTCCAAACAGCGCGTGAAAAAATCGATGTTATTGATGCGAGCGAAGGCAGGGAATGGAAAACTAGAATCAATAAATTTTTAGCAGATTCTGTAACTTCGGTTAATACAGATATCAATGAGCAATTAAAATCAGACAACGAAATGAAAACTCATGAAGAAGTATGGAGAGATATATATACCATGAGTAATGGAGAACGAATTAAGCTTCTCGAAAAGCTATTCTATCGCTATTTTGATAATAGGCCACCTGAAGAAGTAATAAAGAGAGAAGAAATAAAAGAGATTTGGGGTGAGGAAGACTAAGACAAAATATTAATTCTTTCTAGCCAGCTTTATTGTATTCTGACACTTAGACTTAGATGGGGTAGAATATGAAACTATTACTTTGTTTAAAATGTAATGATATTTTTAGCCTCGACTTTTTTGAAAAGAGTTGTAGTTGTGGATCAACTAAAGGTAAGTACTTGGACCAAAAGTTCGCTGAGTACTGTGGAGAATTTGCTGTTCCGTTAGGTATTTCGAACCCTTCACTAATTAATGCAATAAAGAATCAACCACATGAAGGTATGGGTGAACTAATCAATGCATTTATTATTCCGAAAAACTGTCCTACTTTTTTTAGGAAATAGTCCATTTAAAGAACAAATAATTTACAGTTTATCTTAAAAGTTTTTCAATATTTTAAACCTATTTAGAACTTCGGTTCATTTTTTGGCAATTAGATTATATAACCTAAAACCAATAAGTGGACTTGAATTGTCTAACTATAGGTTGTTTTTTTATATGGGGAAATTTCCCTTAATAAAGTTATTGTAATCTTAATTTATTTATTATAGAATAATAACAACTTAATAATTCAACAAGGGAAAACCCCATCTAATAAATTTACACATACATTTGTGTAGGTTTATTTGATGGGGTTTTTTGTGTTATTAAGAAAAAAATTAGGAGTGAATAATCACATGGAAAAACAAAATTATTTAAATCAAAATAACAATAATCTTGAGGGGAGTAGTGATTTAAGTATGGAAAATCTACTAGAGTCGTTTAGAGCTATGGAAAAGGAAAGAATGACCAGAAGGGTTTCATATGCACGAAAAAATGCTGTGAAACAAGGAAAAGTCATGTTAGGGATTGCGCCTTATGGTTATAAGATGAATAACGGTACCCTATATGTTGAAGTAGAAGAAGCTAATGTAGTCACAATGATTTTTGAATTATTAAATCAAGGAAAATCATTCATGGGGGTAAGCAAAGTGCTGAATGATCAAGGGATCTTGACAAAAAGAGGAAGAGAGTGGACTTCGGCAACAGTTAGAAAAATTGCAAAATCTGAGGTATATGCTGGGGACCTTTTCTTTAATAAAACTCAAATTATTTATGAAGAGGGAAATAGAAAGACAATCAAAAATCCAAGAGATAAATGGATAAAAGTAAATGTGATGCCGATAGTTTCTAAGGATTTATTTAAGAAAGTTCAGGATAGATTTAAATCTAAATCTGAATTAGGAATTTCAAATGAACAAATGAATGGAAATGCTAGGTATGTTGATACAAATCAATGTACTGCACTTTATATACGGAATACAGGGCTAGTACATGAAGACACCCATCAAATTATCGAATCAAATAATATTAAAGTTTATGAGGATAAGAATTTTTCAGGTATATCGGATCCGTTTTCTAGGCCCGCATTATCTGCATTACTAGAAGATGTTAAGAATGGGAATGTAAAAAGAGTAAAAGTAAATAGTTTATCGCAAATAAGCAGAAAATCGGAAGATATTGTTAAAGTGATTAATATTTTAAAGAAAAACGATGCTGAAATGGAAGTATTGAACAGCATAATATTTGATAATTGAATTTTGAACCACTCTGATTACATCTATTAGCAGGTTCTAACTTTGGTACTGGAAATCCTGCGGTTTATTTTGACATAGGCCTCTAGAGGCATGATTTATCTCGAATGGTGCTATATCAGGTTGCTTCGAGAGGATAAAGTCTTATCATGCCTCTTGCTCCATACCAAGATAATGTTTTAACTGGAAACGGAGCTGCTCATGCTTTCATAAGTGGTGTAATATTTTGTGAACGAAAACAAAGATAGAATCTCTTGAAATTCTCTTTTGTTTCCTTTCATGAATATATAGCCACTTCTCCTTTCTATTTTGTTTTTTCATCTTCAATTCTTTGTTTTGCCTCTAAGATGGATACTGCTTGTAGATATGAGGAGATTTCTTGTTCCAATTTGTTTATCACTTTTTCTGCTTCCTTCCTTTCTTCTTCGTCAGCATTATCTTCCTCTAATAAACTCTTGTAAGTATCAATTAATTCTTTGCAAATAATGATTGTATCTTTTAGGAGGATAATCGCCTCTGTGACGGTTGTATTTTGTTTTGTTCTGGTAAATTCACGTATGTTCGTTAAGTTCTCTAAATTAACGCTCTGTTCAAACAACATTTGAGCATTAAATTCTATCCCATTCTCCCAGCTGACAGTTCCTGTAACTGGATCAAGAGAAACAGTCAAAAAGGATTCGCAATTATATTGTAAATCTTCAATTTTCTTATTAGGGTTTGAAAGGATGTTTCTTATATTAAATAGTCGATATGTTCCGTCTTCAAACTCTAATACTAACTTATTGGTCTTTGTAGGATAAAAAGATAGGATTTTCAATTTTTTCCCCCATTTCCTTTTGTATGTAAAATTATAGCTTACGGAATGAACAGAAAGGGTCCCATTGCACTGTTCACTTCTTCCTTGAGGATATTGCTCAAATATATCCACAGAAATACTAAATTTCGACTCGATCAATAACTTCAAATTAACGAGTAATAATCTTATGAAATTTTAGTGAGGAACAATCCGAATATAAGTTTTATT
>JAEWMK010000436.1 GCA_023457235.1 Bacillota bacterium | reverse complement strand
GAAGCGGTTGGCAACCATCCGTTTCATATTTTTGGACATGTCGCCGTTAGAGAAGTGGCCCGTGTGAAAAATAAAATCAATATTGATACAGGTTGTGCAAGTGGGAATGAGCTAACGTCCATTGTCATTGATTCCGGTCGGCTCCAGTTTAGAAAACAAAAGTCGCTTGCTTTCAATGAACAAGCTAGAGAACAACTTCCAGTTTTGTTCGCCAAGAGGGAAAAAGCGGTCGATTTGAATGATTTAGTAAAAAGTGACCAAAATCGGCTGGAGTACATCATTGCTAATCAAGTAAACTTCATTTCCGGAACGATGTCGCCAAGCGACAAATTCAAGGAGAAAAACGAGCTGGAATCATTAGAGAAAGGTTTATTGTATTATAAAAATCATGGTATCGAAAAAGTCGTTCTTCAACCGAAATATATGGGTTCAAGGTGCAACCTATATTTAAATAAGGAAGCAGATGAATGCTATGCTGTCAGTCGAATCGGCTATAAGATAAGTAGAATTGACTTAACTCCTGTTTACGAAAAAATGCTGGAAAAATTCGCTTCTTATATAAAAGAACATGAAATTCAAATACTAGTCCTTGATGGGGAGCTTTTGCCTTGGAGTGCATTAGGGGAGGAGTTAATTGACCGACAATTCAATGTGGTTAATAAGGCGCTTGAGATAGAACTAGCTTTCTTGGGAGAACATGGATTTGATGCTCACTTTAATCGGTTGAAAAGGGACTTTGAAAATTCTGATTTTGAAAAGGACCAACATACAATGCCGAAAAAAGCATTAAAGGATAAGTATGGGGATGCCACATACCGAACGTACAAAAATTTGGCTCAAGCGTTGAAGACATACGTACCTATAGAGAATCATAGAGAGGCCCATCAAAATTTCAATAGGCAATTAAATCTGTATGGACAGTGGACGGAACTGGACTATAAGCCATTTCAAATATTGAAAATCGTGAAGGAAAATGGTGAAAACATGATTCCTACAATGACAGCATCCGAGCAATTTTCCTTATTATCTGAGGATGACTATAAAGTTATCAATTTAAATAGCGAAACGAGTTTGGAAGAGGCGAATCACTTTTATCAAAACGTAACGACAGAAAACCAAATGGAAGGGATTGTTATCAAGCCAGAAGTTATAGTTCCCAATATTGCACCATATTTAAAAGTTCGTAATCCAAATTATTTAACATTGGTGTATGGTTATGATTATCAATTCCCTTATAAATACGAAAAGTTGATAAATCAAAAGGATATAAAGAAAAAAGTACGGCTTTCCATCAATGAATATGATTTGGGACAACAAATGTTAAAGTTCCCATTAACTGAAATAACAGATCAAAACAACGATTATAAACAAGTTGTTGCCAATATGCTATTTGAAGTCACTAAAGAGGATGAAATCGATCCAAGATTATAAAAAAGATTTAGCTGGATAGGAGGCTGTTAATTTATATCAGTCTCCAAAACCTAAAAATGTGGGTAAAGAGGGAGGGTTCTACAAAGAAATGAATAACAAAAACAAAACGGTTGTTCGATCGATGGATATCTTAAATTTATTTATCGACCATACAGAACTATCATTTCAAGAAATTATAAATCTGTCGGGAATTCCAAAAACTTCTGTCTATCGAATGCTCATGTCATTAGAAGATATGGGTTTTTTGGAAAAAGGTACTGATTCTAAATACCGACTAGGGCTTTTGTTTCTGAAATTCGGTCACCTCGTTTCTACTAGGTTGGATATACGAACGATAGCTTATCCAATTATGAAAGAATTACATAATGATGTAAAAGAAGCGATTAATCTCATAATTCGCGAAGGCAATGAGGCAATATATATCGAGAAAATCGACACAAAACAAAAGGTCCGTCTTTATACTGCCATCGGCAGAAGAAGTCCACTTTATGCTGGTGCTTGTTCACGTTCGATATTATCTTTTTTACCGGATTCAGAAATAAAAGCATATATTGAGTCTACAGAGTTGATACCGTTTGCAAATGGAACGATTACTGATAAAAAAGAACTATATGAAACTGTACAACAGTCGCGAAGTGAGGGGTGCACAGTTAGTCATTCCGAATTGGAGAATTTTACCTCTGCTGTTGCTGCACCAATATTTAATCATAATGGTGAAGTGGTGGCAGGTATTAGTATTGCAGGTATGGAGGCAAATTATCAAGGGGAAAATGCCGAGATTCTTAAGGAGAAAGTAAAAAAAGCTGCAGCGGAAATATCCATACAACTAGGATTTACAGAATAAAAAAGGGTGCCCACTTTAACAAAATAAAGGGGCACCCGTTCCTTGTTTTCATAAATCATTAGTGATGAAGTGCTTTCATGCGAATCCCCATTGCCAGTTCATTTAGGAAAATCTCTTTTTCTATTAATTCTGACTCCGCTTGTTCAAGGGGGACTTCTTTAAATAAGATTTCAGCTTTCGGCTGCAATTGGGCTAGTAGAGGTAAATCGACTGAAATGACTTGCCCAATTTTTGGATACCCGCCTGTTGTTTGACGGTCTGCCATTAAGATTATTGGTTGTCCGTTAGAAGGGACTTGAATTGTACCATAGGTAACCCCTTCTGATAATAATTCGAATTTTTCGGCTAAAGATAGTGGTTTACCTTCCAAGCGATACCCCATCCGGTCGGCTTGGGTTGTTAATGTATATGGTATTGAAAAAAATGTCTGTTTACTACTTTGATCGAAGCGTTCAAACTCGGCCCCCCGTAAAACCCGAATGGTTTGTCTTTGTTTGAATGAAAAAAATTCCTTATAGTTGACAGACCATGAAAAATGGTCATCCATTTTTTCTAGTTGCCAGGTAAATGACTTACCAATGATACTGTAATGTCCACACGTAAATTCATCACCTTTTTGTAACGCTCTGCCTTTGAGCCCTCCTATAGCCGCACGGAGATACGTGCTTTTACTACCCATCACGTCAGGAATTTCAATTCCACCAGCAAAGGCAACGTAAGCTCGGCAACCGGTAATAGCGGATTTGAATTTTAAAATTGATCCTTTACGAATTAGAATGGGCCGCCACATGGGGGCTTTTTCTCCATCAATTGTTGGTTGTAAATTGCCGCCGGTAATGGCAACTAGTTGGTCACTCTTAAATTGAAGCGTTGTACCGAACAATGTAATTTCAAGTGCTCCCTCGCCTTCTGGATTTCCAACAAGCAAATTAGCAATTCGTAGTGAAAAGGGATCCATCGCTCCGCTTACAATAACACCAAATTTTTGTGAACCAACTCTTCCTAAATCTTGAATGGTTGTTAATAATCCAGGATGA
>JAEWMK010000435.1 GCA_023457235.1 Bacillota bacterium | reverse complement strand
ACCATCGGATTAAGTTTACGGTATCCAGGTAAAGCCTCACTTGCCGGATTCCTGCTACTCGTAATTGTATCCCCGACTCTCGTATCACTTACATTCTTAATAGAAGCGGTCAAAAAGCCAACATCACCGACTGTTAATTCATCTCTTGGTACGGCCTTTGGAGTAAATACACCCACTTCATTTACCTCAAACTCTTTACCTGTCGCCATCATTCTAATTTTATCGCCGACTTTTACAGTTCCATCAACAACACGGATATATGTAATAACACCGCGGTAGGAATCATATAAAGAATCGAAAATCAACGCTTTAAAAGGTGCGTCCGGATCACCCGCTGGGGCTGGAACCTTTTCAACAATTTGTTCTAAGATATCCTCTATCCCAATTCCGGCTTTTGCTGAAGCTAGAACAGCGTCGGAGGCATCGAGCCCAATGACATCTTCAATTTCTTGGCGAACCCGCTCTGGATCAGCACTTGGTAAATCAATTTTATTAATTACTGGCAAAATCTCAAGGTCGTTATCTAGCGCTAAATAAACATTCGCTAATGTTTGCGCTTCAATTCCCTGCGCTGCATCAACAACTAGAATAGCTCCTTCACATGCGGCCAAACTTCTTGATACCTCATAAGTAAAGTCAACATGTCCAGGGGTATCTATTAGGTGAAGAATATATTCATTTCCATCTTTCGCTTTATATAATAATTGAACGGCATTTAACTTAATTGTAATACCGCGTTCCCGTTCTAAATCCATAGCGTCGAGAATCTGCTCTTTCATCTCACGTTGTGAAACTGTGCTAGTCTTTTCTAGTATCCGGTCTGCTAATGTTGATTTCCCATGATCAATATGAGCAATAATAGAAAAGTTACGAATCCGTTTTTGACGCTCATGTCTAGTTTCTTTATTCATCAAATAACCACTCCTACATATGTGAGCAAAATTACACTAGATTTGATTATATCAAATAATATATGAACTATTCAATTAGAAATGCGAAAGGCATGAGGACTTTATTCCTCATGCCTTTCGTATTGCCCTGATTATGATAAAGCCTTATCCACGGAGTTAACGACAAGATTGGCAAGTTTTTGAAACATGATTGATAACATATCACCGAGCCTACTGCCTAAATTAGATATGAAGTGAAATGCTTTCATTTCTTCTAATTTTTTTTGTTTTTCCTCGATATCATGTGCTGTAATTTCTTGACCGAGCACAGCTGCTTCAACTTCACCAGCCTCCGTTTTTTTTATATGAAAAGCTCCACCAAACGTTTTGTCGTCGAAGCCTTTCATCTGCAAAAGGCCTTCATTCGCTTGCTGCATCCCAAGGAGAACGCCGAAAAATAATGTAATTACTAAGAGAAAAAATTTCAATATAAACTTTTTCATCAAAGATCCCTTCTGTTCATTAACTTTTAGCCATTAACTTCTTCGGCCTGCCAATAATACTCGCTAAATATCTCAGCAATGGCTTCCACTGTGCGATATACTTCTTCCAATGAGTTTTCTGGACCACCCATTTCAATTAACATCGCATTTTCAGACAAGTCTTGATTAAATTTTCCATTCGTTCCTTCGCCTTGCTTTTTCGTTACTCCTCGACTTAAGCCTGGGTATTCCTTCTCTAATAAGGTATGCAAATCAGTTGCCATTTTTAAATTTTGTTCATATTTTGCATGCTCCCCACCAACGATAAAAATCGTCCGTGCATAATCTTTGCCATTAATTTTTGTTGTTGTTATCTTATGGGGCTGGGAATCGCGATGAATATCAATAAAGTATTTTAAATCACGATTGTTGTCCATCGCATTTTTAACAACTGGTCTTGACACATCATAAGACTTAGGATATTTCATCCCTTTTTCTGATAATACCTTCGCAAAATCAGTACCATCTACTTGAACACCAATTCCTCTATTCTCTAATTCTTTACCAAGCTTTTCAGCAACCGTTATTACATTTACTTCATGTGAGTAAGCTTCAGATGCTTTTGTACCTTCCGGCAAGTGTGGTAAATAGGACTCTCTTGAATGTGTCGCATAAATAAAGACAACCTTTTTCCCATTTGTCGTTAATGTCGGAGGAGGAACATTTTCTGACTCATCCATTTTTTCCAAGCTTTCGATGGATGCTTCACGTTCCTGTAAAAGCACCTCCATCGGCGGCGACGATTCAATAGGCATATTTGTATAGTTCGTACCTTGTCCGGCGACGATAATTTCTCCATCAAATAAGGAAAATCCCGGCAGTTCTCTACCAAGCAAACTGCGCGGATCATTAGGATTGATACTCGTAGCTAATTCAAAGAAAAGAGTACTAAGGCTAATAGGCGTGTGTTCTGTATCTTCAAATGCCTGTTTAAAATATTGATTTTCAAAGCCTAGCAAATGAACATAAGCCGTTGTATCTAATTGTTTACTCCATTCATTAATTGATGATGATGATATTCTTAACTCAGGCTTAAGAGCTGTTAGCATGCCAGCAATAACAAATATAACCATCATTGATATCGTTACCATAATAATTGGTTTGATAATTGTGTTCCCATTAAACGAAATCATTAAATTACGCAAGCGCAAACTCTCTCACCCTCTCAAAGCTTCTCTACTAACATTTATGCCCGAGCTTTGAGAGATAGAACCTGCAATTTGATAGTTTCGATTTTGATACGGATATGATTAATGAGTGTAGGAACCAATATTATCCTGATCAACTTCATAGTGAAGTGCCGCATTCAAACCAGCTGCAATGACATTGGCCATATCCTCGATAAAGACGTCTACTTCTTTTGGCGTTACCATTAAATTATGTCCTAACGGGGCAAGTACTTCATGGATTAGTTTCCGTTTTTCCTCATCAGGAAGTGTACCGATCAAACCAAGAAAGGAGCGCCTTTCCTCGTCACTTGGTAAATCTTCATCTGTGAGTACTTTTTTCTCACCAAATGTTAGGCCGGCGGGTGCCAGTCTTCTACTAGGCTTGTTGCCTTCTTTAAGCTCCCGTCCGAAATGCTTTAAAATAAAATCAATTGTGTCGCTAGTAATTGATACAGCGTCAACAACGGTTGGAATTCCAATTGCGATCACAGGAATCCCTAACGACTCCTTACTTAACTCTTTACGTTTATTTCCAACACCAGAACCAGGGTGGATTCCTGTATCAGAAATTTGAATTGTTGCATTCACACGTTCAAGAGATCTTGCCGCCAGTGCATCGATTGCAATTACAAAATCCGGTTTTGTCTTTTCTATTACGCCATAAATAATATCACTAGTTTCAATTCCGGTAATTCCCATTACACCTGGAGCTATCGCGCTCACAGAACGAAAGCCCTCATCTACAGTTTCGGGCTGTAATGAAAATAAATGTCTCGTTACAAGCAGATTTTCGATACAAATTGGTCCTAGGGCATCAGGCGTAACGTTCCAGTTACCTAATCCAACCACAAGACAGCTGTCCTCATCTTTAATCCCAATTTGTTTCATAAATTCACTAAATTCCTTAGCGAAAACTTGTTGTACTTCATCCTGAAGCTCTGTATCCTGTTGTCTAATTCCCTGCACCTCTAATGTCAAATAGTTTCCCGGCTTTTTCCCTACCGTTTTTGCTCCCAATTCAGTTATTTCGACTTTAGAGATTTTTACATTCCCTGCCTTTCGTTCTTTAACGATGACTCCTTCTATAGAAGATAAATTGGCATCCTGTTTTTTTTGCTCGTCTACAACCATTTCATGTGCTTCAATAGCCAAATCTGTTCGGACATTATATTTTGATAAATCAAGAGATTGTTGTTCCATGGCTAGTCCCCCCTCATTCTATTAGATACTGTTAAAATTTAGCTTTTCCCATTTAAAAATAAACATGCATCATATACTTTTAAGCTCAGAAAGTATTGCATTACCCCATTCATTTTGATAAAATATTGTTTGTTCTATGTGAAGCCGTTATCGGCTTATCAGGAGGTGAAAGGAATGCCAAATATTAAATCTGCTATTAAACGTGTAAAAGTAAACGAAGGACGTCGTGCTCAGAACATCTCTGTTAAATCTGACATGCGTACAGCGGTTAAAAAAGTTGAAACGCTTGTTGTTAATAACGATGTAGAAACTGCAAAGAGCGCACTTATTACAGCTGCTAAAAAGCTTGATAAAGCTGCTCGCAAAGGTCTTATCCATAAAAATACTGCGGCTCGTCAAAAATCTCGTTTAGCTAAAAAATTAAACGAATTAAATGCATAATCGAGTCCATTAAAAAAGAAGCGCCATAAACGCTTCTTTTTTTATTTATTCAATTGGAGGATAAACAGTTCAATTAATAGCTTTTTGTCCATTTTTCCTGTTTTCATTTTATAATCTATTTCCGCAAGATCATTCATTATTCTCTGCAGCTCTTCTTCGCTAAATTTGGCAGCTTGATCCCCAGCAAGTTTTACACGATATGGGTGTACCTTTAAATAGGTCCCTGTTTGATTTTGACCGTACCCTCTTTTATATAGCTCTTTTACTTGATATATTAAACGAAATTGTCCGGCTATTAGGGACAGGATTTTAATAGGCTCTTCTTTTTGTTCTAGTAAATCATAAAAAAACAATAAGGCATCCTGGGTTCGCCTTTTTACAATCATATCAATGAGAGCAAAGACATTTTGTTCTAATGTTCTTGGAACTAGATTACGGATAACAGAAGGATCAATCCTCGGATCTTCGCCAATATAGAGGATCAATTTTTCTACTTCATTTGCGAGCAGCATTAATTTAGGCCCCACTAACTGAAGGAGTAAATGAATAGCTTCATCATCTATTTCCTTATCTGCTTCAGTTACTCTATTTTTAATCCATGTACTAATTGCCTTATCGTCCATTAAGCAAGCCTGTACGACTTCTCCATTCTTTTTAAGAAGCTTAACAATTTTTTTTCGTTCATCCAGTTTGTCATAATTACCGGTAAAAATAATAATGGCGTCAGGTGATGGAGAGTCCAAATATTGCTCAAGCCTTTTGAGATCATGCTCTACCTTCGTTTTATCTTTGTTACCAGTGAAAAAAACTGGGTCCTTAATAATGACTACCCGTTTGTCTCCCATAAATGGCAATGTTTCAGCATCTTCAATCGCTACATCAACGGGAACCTCATTCATATCGAATACAGATAAATTGAATTCCCTTTCTTCAAATGACAACGCCGATTGGATAATTAAGTTGACAGTTTCCTCCATTAAAAATTCTTCTGGCCCATAAAGAACATATACAGGTTCCATTTTATTTTGTTTTATTTTTTTATGTATTTCATGAAATGCATTCATTAAACGATCACCTCGAAGATCTTCACAATAATTATATGCTAGACGGAAGATGTCGATTTGACAAGAAAATTGAGGTGAAAATACTTGAGAGGAGTTGAAAAATTAAACCCCTCTCTTTATAATAAACGTTGAACAGTAAGCCCCGGGATAACTTAACATTCAACGATTGTAACAATCAAATGCGCCTTGGCGTATTTGTGCCCAGATTTTTTCGAGCTTGCTCGAAAAACTACCTTTAAAAATCTGAGGCATCCGCCGGAGGCTTAACTTTATTCAGCTGGGAGTTGCACCCCAATGAATTAAAAATACTAAATTTACATCAATGTCGCCACTTATGGTAGTGGGAGATTTCTGCTGAATGAAGTTAAACTTATAATGCACCAAAATGAATGGACATATAGGTGACAACTCTTGACACTTTAGGAAAAACAAATTATCTGTTTTCCTTAATGGAGTAGATTTTTTTCATATATTAGCTTATACTAAAAATGTCAAATGGGAGGGATTCTAGTGAACGTATTTGAAAAAGATGTCCAAAGCAAAAGAAATGATGCCATTGATTCTGCTATGGGTTTCGTGTTTTCTTTTGTATTTTTCGCACTAATATTTACTATCGGTACTGTTATTAAGCTTGTAGGCTAAAAAGGTAACAAGTACATACTTTCATTTTGAAGGAAGAAGACTGCAATTATTTTGCAGTCTTTTTCTATGACCGACTGTTTTTACTATTGATCTATACTATGGCAGCTGCCAGTTAAAGGTTCCATTATTTCGAATAAATTTATAGCATATTGCTCCGTTTTCATCCGTCCTTAAAATCGTAATATTTTGTTTTTCCAATAATTCAATGACATCCGGATGCGGATGTCCAAAACGATTATTTTTCCCGACAGAAATGAGCGCAACATTTGGATTTATTTGCTTCAAAAAAGACTCTGAGGTAGACGTTAAGCTACCATGATGCCCGACTTTCAAAACATCAGCTCTGACATTGGGATACTGTTCTAATAAATTTCGTTCACCTTGTTCTTCCAAATCTCCGGTAAATAACCAACGCTTTCCCCCTAAAGTAGTAAAGAGTACGATCGATCCGTCATTTTTATTGACTTCATTTCCATTAGGGCCAACAACATAAAATGCAAACTGACCTATTCTCCAAGAATCACCCTTTTTAACCGCCTTTACTTTAATCTTTTTCCTTTGAATTAAGGTAAATAACTTCTTTTCCTCTTCACTTATACGATTGGCAATATGTCCTCTACCAACAATTATTTCTTTTACTTTAAAATTTTGAATAACAGCTTCTGTTCCACCGAAATGGTCGAAGTCCCCATGTGTCAATATGATTTTATCAATTGTTCGAATCCCTTTTGCTTTTAATAAAGGGGTTATAATATCTTCACCGACCTCAAATGGATTTTTCCTTTTTTGCCAATCTTCCTTTGAAAAAGAAACTACACCACCAGTATCAATTAAGTAGACTGCTTTACGATAAGGAAGTTCGATTAAAATACTATCCCCTTGTCCAACGTCAATTATCGTTATCTTTCCCTCATCTAATAAAAAAGGCGAAAACCAATGATAGCTGGAAAGTAAAAGTAGAAAAGCTACAGCTTTTTGAAGACTTGCCTTTTGGCTCTTGGGATATTCCCAAGAAATAAAAAAATATATGATCGCAACATAATAAATAAGGAAGAGCCCTCTAGATGGCTTACCAAGGATTAATGTAAACGCCGAAACCTTCTCTGTCTGATCAAGTAATAAATCTGAAAAATCGAGAACAGAGGACAGGACCATAACTGGAATTGACGCAAGAGGTTCATATAAATGACTTACGATAAAAGAGATAACCGAAAGTGGGAGGATGATTACGGACATTAACGGGACATAAATAAAATTTAACGGCAAACTTAATAAGGAAATTTCATAGTTATAATTTAGGATTAAAGGCAGGGCACAAATTTGTGCAATCATTGTTACAGTAACAAGCTGTTTCCAGTAGCTATTATATACAGCAATGATCTTAGCAGAGGATAAAATTAGAAACAAACTAACTAAAAATGAAAGTTGGAAGCCGATATCCGTTATATAGTAGGGGTCAATACTAACCATGATGAGAAAAACAATGCTAAGTGCATCTAATGGTAAAAATTTCGTCCTAAATTGAATGGCGATCATCACAACCATTGCTGCTAAACATGCCCTAGCAACTGATGGTGTACCGCCGGCGATAACTATATAAAAAGGTAATGCAAAAAATAGTAGTAAAAATGCCCGCTCCCTTGTAACTCCAATTCGAACTAAAGTATAAAAGGCAACTGCTACAATCAGAACGACATGGGAACCGGAAATTGCCAACAGATGAATCAGCCCAAACTGTTGAAAATTATCCTCTACAGCTTGATGTATTTCATTTCTTTCTCCAAAAATTAAAGCTTGTACAAAACCAACTGTATTTTCTGGAAAATGATTCTTTATGTATAGAAGCTCGGTGGATCGCCATTTTTGCAGGGAATATTTCAAAGAGGAGGATAGCTGGCATTGTGCGGATTTTAATGAATTCGTTGTAAATATCCAATGAATCCCTTTATAGTATAAATATTTTCGATAATCAAAGGCCATAAAATTCCTAGCCACTTCCGGTGTTGATAATGTACCTGACAGCTTGCAATCCATCCCTACTTGTAATTGTTGTTGAAGTTGATTTTTTTCTTGCTCTGTTTTAATTCGATAAGATAATTGAAACTTTTCTTTCGAGGGAAGCTGAAAGATTAAAGTTAACCTGTCTCCATCTACTTTCGGAATGGACTTAATCGTACCTGAAAAAATTTTTTCAGTTCCTCTTAAGGTTGAAGCATTGTGTTCGTCTACCCATTGAAACCAACTAGCAAATAAACAGGTGGTAAAAGCACAAACCAAAAATAATTTTAACTGCCAGTTATGTTTATAGATTAGCCATATCAAAAAAACGAGACTGCTTATGATTGTGAATAAATGAAAGCTAAAGTAGGCAGCCATAATCCCAAGGGCTGCAGCAAAAGCTACGAATATCCATTTCCCTCTCACGTAAGGCCACCTCACACTTTCACTTTATTTCTTCTGCCCAAAGTCTTGGAAATAGGTTGTTATATCCTCTAGCTCGACCTTTTGAACTTTAACATCGGCCTTTTCCAGTATTTCAATTGCATATGGATGGTTTTTATAATCCTCAGCATAATATAGTGCTTTAATTCCACTTTGAATAATTGCCTTTGTACAGTGAACACATGGAAAATGGGTTACATAAATTTCTGCACCATCAGTCTGAACTCCGAACTTGGCACATTGTAAGATTGCGTTTACCTCTGCATGAATAGTCCGAATGCAATGGTTATCAATCACATAACAGCCATCATCAATGCAATGGGTCTGGCCTGTAACAGATCCATTATATCCTCCAGCAATGATTCGCTTGTCCCTAACTATCGTTGCTCCAACGCGCAACCTTGTACATGTACTTCGTAATGCTAATAAATGGCTCTGCGCCATAAAATATTGATCCCAAGAAATACGATTCACTAGTTAATCCCCCTTCTGATTTAATTGTAGCCACGAAAAAAGCAACACGTCAATCTGTTTTAACGCACTTTTATCATATCCTTTAGTTTCTCAAACGATTTCGCACCAATTCCCGATACATTAACAAGATCTTCAATCTCCTTAAATGGACCATTTTGTTCGCGAAAGCTAATAATACTCGCAGCCTTAGCAGCTCCGATCCCAGGTAAACTTTCTAATTCCCCAGAAGTGGCTGTATTAATATTAATCTTATCGTCATCAACTTCATTTGTAGGTAATCCACTGCCATCAACTAAGACTTCACCGATCACAGGGATATAGATTACCATTTCGTCAGTTAAGCGGGCAGCTAAGTTAATTTTTGTTTGATCAGCATCAGCTTGAAAACCTCCTGCTAATTGAATTGCATCCAGTACCCTTTTCCCATCCTCAAGCTTATACACCCCTGGTTTTACTACCGCTCCTTTAAGGTCAACAAATAGAATCAAAGGCTGTGACTCTTCTGGTTCGGCTACTACCTCTTCACCTTCCAATTCAGCCATTGTTGGGATTTCTTCTGTTTGTTCGTTATGATCAAGGAACCTGATCGAGAAAAAAAGTACTAATACAAATATTACAACAGCAATAACAATCAATCTTTTTTTATCCATAATTAATTGAGCCATATTATCGCTCCATTCGTTAGTTGTTTCTAATCATATTTAAGCTTCCGGTATCATAAACATTAGTAGAGTATTGTTTGCAAAGAGGGGGGAAAACTGTGAACATAGGAGTTATTGGGACTGGAAATATGGGCAAAATCCTTATTGAAGCATTCCTTAAATCCTCCGCCGTAAACGAAGAGAATTTATTTATTATGAATCGAACAAAAACTAAAGCAGAACAAATAAAAAGCGAATTTCCAAATATTCATGTTGTTGATTCTCCCGAGGATATTGTTAAAAGTTCCGAATATATCTTTTTGTGTATAAAACCACTGGATATTAATCCACTATTAAAAGGATTGGCACCGTTACTGAAGAAAGAACAATGTATTGTGTCGATAACAAGCCCAATAAGCGTCGAGCAATTAGAATCAATTGTACCTTGCGCAGCTGTTAGGGTAATCCCAAGTATTAATAACCGGGTTTTGTGCGGAACTTCTTTACTTACGTTTGGAGAACATTGTCCTGTACACCATCAAGTATTTATTGAGCAAATCATGACGAAAATTTCAACACCGCTCACGATCGGGGAAAATATTACAAGAGTTGCTTCAGATATTACGAGCTGCGGACCAGCCTTTTTCACCTATTTGCTTCGTAGATTTATCGATGCAGCTGTGGTGGAGACTGATATTACAAGGGAGCAAGCCACATTATTAGCCAGTAAAATGATCATCGGATTAGGACAATTAATTGAGCAGGAAGTATATACACTTGAAACATTGCAAGATAAAGTTGTTGTTAAAGGTGGGATTACCGGCGAAGGTATAAATGTCCTCGAAGATGAAATCGGAGCTATGTTTAATCATTTATTCCAGCAAACACATGCTAAATTTAAGCATGAAAAAGAAAAGGTTAATGAACAGTTTTGCATAAAAGACTAATTCGCTATAAATCTACAAAATCCTGCTAAATAAATAAGAAAATTAGAAAAAACCGAAGGAAGCATCTCCTCGGTTTTTTTTATTTCTTCTTTAACGTGAAAAATATTCTCTCCGACCTTTCTGTCGGTCTCTCTTCAGTAAAATCCGCTGAAATCTCCAATAATTCAAAGCCGGCTTTTTCTAGCCATTGTTGATAATAATCCACTGGAAATGTTTGCTGGTAATGGACTTCATCATATCTATAATAAGCATCATTATCCTTTACGAAAAAAGTCAATTCATGTTCGACTGAATGAGGTTGTTCCCCAGCAAAACAATTCCAAATGTACGATATATCTTCATCATTGCTGCTATAGGTCTGGTCTATAAAAATACTATTCATTTTATAGATTGAATGAACATCAAATAATAAAAGTCCATCCGGACGAAGTTGGTCATATATCTTTCTAAAAGTTAGTTCCACATCTTGTTCTGTTTTTAAATAATTTAGGGAATCGCAAAATACCCCAATTACATCAAAAGGATCAAACCCACCTAACTCCTTCATATCCTGCTGGAAAAAGGCGATTTGAACGCTTGCTTCCATTGATTTTGCATGGGCTATCGCTAACATTTCTTCAGATAAGTCAATCCCGGTGACATTATACCCCTGAACCGCGAGCGGTATCGATAGCGTACCAGTCCCACAGCCAAGGTCTAATAGACGTTTGCCCCCGTTCCCATACTTCGTAATATTTTTCATTATGAATTGCAGCCAATCTTCATAGGGGGCATCCATCATCAGTTCATCGTAAAGAAGCGCAAAATGCCGGTACGACATAGCTTAAACCAATCTTTCCTGAATATTGACTCTTGGAGCATCTCCCCACAGGCGTTCTAGATTATAATAAATTCTTTCATCACGATGGAAAATATGTACAATAACATCACCTAGGTCACAAAGCACCCAACGTGCATCATCAAAGCCTTCTAATCTTTTAATGCTAATATCATTTTCCAGTGCTTTATCTTTAACCTCTCGTGCGATTGCCTGAACTTGCTTCTCAGAATTTCCATGACAAATTATAAAATAATCCGCAACAAGAGAAACGCCCCGCATATCCAATACGGTTATTTCCTCTGCCCTTTTATCATCTGCAGCCTTGGCTGTAATTAACACAATATCCTTTTCACTCATTTAATTCCAATTCCTCCTTATTAGTGTATTATAAGTATCTAGTGTATCTGGATAAATTGGTTGCTTTTTATCCAACAAAAACTTGATTGTATTTCTTAGCGCCATAACAACGGCCTCATTTAAATTTTCAAAAGCAACTTTGCGAACATCGTCAACACCAGGAAACTTTCTTCCCGGTTCAATATAATCCGCCAAGAAAACTATTTTATCCAACATATTCATATTCTTGTTTCCGGTTGTATGAAAGCGAATTGCCTGCAAGATATCCTCATCGAGAATTCCAGCTTCTGTACGTACAAGATAAGCGCCCACCGGTGCATGCCACAGCTCTGAATGAAATTCCAATAGTTGTTTAGGCATATTTTGATCGACTATTATTTTTTCCATTTCCTCTTTAGAACGAAACTTTGCATAATCATGAAAGATGGCAGCAAGCTCAGCCTTCCTACTGTCCACTCCATATTTTTCGGCTAACTGAACGGCTGTCTCCATCACACCTACCGTATGCTCATACCGTTTATCTGTCAGCTGTTCTTTTACAAGGGCTAATGCTTTCGTTCGATCCATAAAGATTTTTCTCCTCTATATATTCTCTAACAGCATCTGGTAAAAAATATTTTGTATTTTGATTATTTTTAAAACGACGTCGAAGTTCGGAAGAAGACATATCAAACTGGGGTACTTCCACTTCAATCACATTGTATCTTGAAACAATTTTAAATTTCGGACGTTTCACACCTATAAAATGAACATCATGAACGAGCTCATCAATCCGATACCATTTTGGTAAATATTCCACCATATCAGCTCCAATGATGAAATAGAATTCCGCCTTTGGGTACTTTTCTTTTAGAATGGTAATTGTATCATATGTATAGGATGGACCTGAACGTTCAAATTCGATTGGCTGCAGTTTAAAACATTCATTATCGGCAATGGCCCGTTTAACCATTTCAAGACGGTCCTCACCTCTCGATTTAGTATCTGCTTTATGGGGCGGTATATTAGTTGGCATAAACCAAACTTCATTTAAATGCAGTGAAGATAATACCTCCTGGGCAATTATTAAATGTCCATTATGCGGGGGGTCAAAAGTACCACCTAATATCCCTACCTTCATCATAAAACCAATCCTTTCGTTGTTTTAAGGCAGACTTATTTGCTTATGTTCAATCGATTCCTTGTAAAGAACTATTGTATTTCCAATAATTTGAACGAGCTCTGCCTTTGCTCCGTTTGCTAAACTTTCGGCTACCTCATCACGGTCAAATTCACAATTTTGTAAAACACTAACTTTTATTAATTCTCGAGCCTCAAGTGCTTCTCCAATTTGTTTAATCATATTTTCATTCACGCCACCTTTTCCCACTTGGAAAATAGGATTTAAGTGATGTGCATTAGATCGTAAAAAACGTTTTTGTTTTCCTGTTAACATTTATTTGTTTCCTCCCAATTGCTTCATAACAATTTGTTCCATTCGGTTATAATCCGGTTTTTCCTTTGTCCACATTTCAAAAGCCAACGCACCCTGTCCTACAAACATACCTACACCATTTTGCGTAACAGCTCCTACTATTTTTCCTTCTTTTAACCATTTTGTTTCTAAAGGATTATAAATAATATCACTTAGAATTGTTCCAGGCTGCATATTTGTCAGTTGCAGTGGAAGCTCGTCTATTTTGGGACTCATTCCAACGGAAGTAGTATTTATAATAATTTGATATTCCGCTAAATTTTCTTCGGCTTCCTTTATAGACTTTGCACCAGACTGGATTGGATATGGGTTCCCTGCGATTAGCTGTTCCGCTTTTTCAACCGTTCTATTGGCGATATCAATTGCATTAGCTCCCATTCGGGCCAATGTCACAAATATGCCCCTAGCCGCACCTCCAGCGCCAACGATCAACATTTTTTTGTCTAGAAAATCTGCACCTGCAGCAGTTTGAAGTGAAACCGCAAACCCTTTACCATCCGTATTATAGCCAAAAAGCTTTCCATCGCGATTCACTACTGTATTGACAGCTCCAATTTGTAACGCTTCTTCGTCGATTTCATCTAAATATTTCATTATTTCAACCTTATGTGGAATCGTCACATTAAATCCAGATATCCCTAATGCCTTAATTCCTTTCACGGCATTTTCTAACTTCTTAGGATGAACATCAAATGCATGGTAATAACAGTCCAATCCTAAAAAAGCAAATTGGTCATTATGCATAATAGGAGACATCGAATGCCCCACCGGATGCCCTAATAATCCGAATAACTTCCCCATTTCTCTCCCCCGTTTCTACTATCAAATTGCAAATAAAGTTAAATCAACGATTGTCTAATCGATACCCCTACACCTTTTGGAACATGGGCTACTATTTTTGCCCCTGGTTCGTTGCATGTAACCCAACCCAAGCCGTGAAAAACGATGTCAGTTTTTGCTTCACGAATCATGAATTCCTGTTTCACTAATGGAGGAAACTCACTCACTTCCTCAAGAAAAGGTGGGAATAGTAACTCACCAACATGGTCTTCATATAATTTATCAGCTTTCTCTAACTTCGTTCGGTGAATATTTAATTCATTTGATACATAGCAAGTAAACGACTTTCTTCCCCCTGATATATAATCCAATCTTGCTAATCCACCAAAATATAAAGTTTGACCTTCGTTTAACTGAAATACTCTTGGTTTAATTTCTTTTCTAGGTGAAATCATCTTTAAACCTTTTTCATTAACAAAATGCGCCATCTGATGATGGTTAATTATGCCTGGTGTATCAAATAAGGATGACCCATCATCAAGCGAGATATCTATTAAATCAAGTGTCGTTCCTGGGAATTGTGATGTCGTAATTATATCATCGTTTACTCCGCTGAATTCTTTAATGATTTTATTAATAAATGTTGACTTACCTACGTTTGTACAGCCTACTACATAGACATCTTTTCCTTCACGGTGAAAATCGATGGCTGCAGCCAATTCTTTTACACCTTCACCCTTTGCTGCACTTATTAAGTATACGTCCTTCGGTTTTAAACCGAGTTGGGCAGCAGAATACTTCATCCAATGAATAAGCTTAGAATTTTTTACTGACTTGGGTAATAAGTCAACTTTATTTCCTACTAATAATACTTTATTCTTGCCAACAAAACGATGCAATCCTGGCAGCCAGCTTCCGTTAAAATCAAAGATATCGACAATTTTAACAACTAATGCATCCGAATCGCCAATGCCATTTAAAATTTTTAAGAAATCATCATCAGTCAAAGATACATCCTGAATTTCGTTATAATGCTTAAGCCGGAAACATCGCTGACAGATTAAAACCTCGCGCTCTAAAGCAGACGGGGGTGCAAAACCTATTTCTGATTTATTTTCTGTTTGAATCTTTACACCGCAGCCTTGACAATGTAAAACTTGATTATCCAAAATTATTCCTCCCAATATACCATACCTTTTCTTCGCATCATATTTAGAATAGAGCGTTCAATACGTCTGTTAAATTTAGTAAAGAAACCATCTGATTGGGCTACGGGTACGACTAAAATCGTATGGAGTCCGGAACGATTTCCCCCTAATACGTCTGTTAACAGTTGATCACCAATTACAACGACCTCATCTTTTTTTAGCTTCATATCCCTAACAGCTTTACGAAAAGCTTTTCCCATCGGTTTCCTTGCCTCATATATATATTGAATGCCTAATGGTCCTGAAAATAGCTTCACTCGTTCTTCATTATTATTTGAAACAATCGTTATGATAATGCCATGGTCTTTCATTTTTTGGAACCATTCTATCAACTTCGGCGTTGCCTCCGGACGGTCCCATTCAACAAGGGTATTATCCAAATCCGTAATAATTCCTTTGATCCCTTTTTCCTTTAATTTTGCCGGGTCAATCTCAAAAACACTTTTTACATGCTCATTTGGTAAAAACAAATCTAGCAAGACAAACACCTCTATTAACTTCTTTATACCTTACTAATAATAGCCAAAGTTCGACAACGTTTCAAAACAATATTTACAGAAATACTATTGTTTTTTGTCGAATAATGTTATATAAAAAAACTTTTCGACAAATTTTAGTAAAATCCCCGATTGTGGATAACTTTATGCACATTATCAAAGGCTAATTAATTGGAATTATTTACATTATAAACACAATACCCACAAGTTATCCACTGTTATCTGTGGATATAAGAACGATTGTTCTAAAATATAAAACATGTTAATGTATAGACATAGGGAGAAAATATTAAATATATGTTAAAAAAAAGAAAAAATGACAAAGAGAAATTAAAAAGAGAAAATTTTTTAAAACTTGTAGGAGGTGAATGGCCAGCACTCCTGGCTAAGAAAAATGAGAACATTATCAGATGAATTATTATTAGAGTCATTCTACAAGGCCATCGAACTTAACTTAAGTCCGGATTTTATTCAACTTATTAAAAAAGAAATAGAACGCCGTTCATTACACACGAAGATCAAGAAAACGTCTTGATGCACCTTGAATAGAAATGAAACATCCTGTCCCAAAATGGAACAGGATGTTTTTTTGTCTCTCCAGCGCTTTTTTACAAGAAAGCGGTTAAGTATCTAAAATAAATATAGACATGTGCAATAGCTAGAGCAACTAAAGTTAATGGACCACCGATTTTTAAGAATTGCATATAGGTAAAACCATTTCCTTCGCGTGCGGCAATTCCGGCAACGATAACGTTTGCAGAAGCACCAATAAGCGTACCATTTCCTCCTAAACAAGCTCCTAATGCTAATGACCACCATAATGAATCTATTTCTGCTGAATCAACAGGTAAGTTCATACCAACTGCCATATCTTGAATTAACGGTATCATAGTAGCAACAAATGGAATATTATCAATAAACGCTGATGCAATACCTGATACCCATAAAATTAATATAGCAGCTGTCGGAATATGACCACCCGTAAAATCTAATGCTTTTTCTGCTAAACTTTTGATAACCCCTACATCAACAAGACCACCGACTAGTGTAAATAAACCGGCAAAGAAAAAGATTGTAACCCATTCTACGCTATGGAATACTTGCTCAAGGTCATGCTCTTTAACACCAATTAACATTAATAGAGTTGCTCCTGCTAAAGCTACTACTGGAGCGTCTACATGAATAACAGAGTGAAGAACAAAGCCTAAGATAGTAAGACCCAGAACGATTAATGACTTTTTCATTAATACTGGATCTTTAATATATTCTTTTTCATTCAGCTCCATAAGCTTTTGTTTTTTAGATTCATCCACTTTTAATTGCTTGCGGAACATAAAATAAATCAAAACCATTGTTACTAAAGTAA
The DNA here is from genome assembly GCA_023457235.1 of Bacillota bacterium. Classification (GTDB taxonomy): domain Bacteria; phylum Bacillota; class Bacilli; order Bacillales; family Bacillaceae_J; genus Schinkia. The sequence continues at coordinate 1,168 of JAEWMK010000435.1, read as the reverse complement.
TCACAACTACAATCGGTGCTAGGTTAAATAAAAACTGATTAAATGTTAAATGCTTAACAGCGTTACCAATCATAATGTTAGGAGGGTCCCCTATTAGTGTTGCTGTTCCTCCAATATTAGAAAAGAGAACTTCAGAAATTAAATACGGGACAGGATTTACTCCTAAAAGTCTTGTAATTGAAAACGTAACAGGTACAATTAATAGAACTGTTGTAACATTATCTAAAAATGCAGATGCAAATGCGGTTAAAAGCGACAATACTATTAATATTTTAATTGGATCACCTTTGGCAAATTTTGCTGATTTTAGGGCAGCATATTGAAAGACACCGGTGGTACTTGTAATACCAACTAAAATCATCATTCCAATTAATAAAGTAATTGTTCCCCAGTCAATATGGTGCGTAAAAGCTGATTCTAAATCAACTATTCCGAATGCAACCATTAAAATTGCACCCAGTAACGCAACAACTGCTCTATTAATTTTTTCAGTAATAATAAACGCATATGTAACCAAGAAAATGATGACTGCTAAATAAATTTGAAAGTTTGAAACCCCTTGTGCTACTGAATGTTCCACTTCTCCATCCCCTTCAAGTTAATTTTTATTTATCTTTTTGGCATTAGCTCCTGTTATAGTCAAGTTTCCCCCATCTTTTGGACATACCAATGTACTTGGATCAATATCGGAATCTTGAATATATAAGTCAAATCCACAATTGTCACAGTGAAGCTCCAGCATGCGATCTATTAATATTTTTGATGGAGTTCCCTCTTGATCTGTGTCAATTAATTCAACATGATAGCGTGGATTCGAATTATCCTCGGCAATCATTTTACCTTCAATCTCATCTCTTGTTCTCCAGCCTCTATCAATTAGATGGGAATCAAGTTCTGATAGAGACGCCTCTTGAATTTCTCTCATAGCTAATTTCATAAGTTGTTCATTGCTTAATGTTTCAAATTCAAGATCATTCCCTAGCTTTTTCCAAAAGCCTCGCAACTGATTTTCAGTAACGACTATTTCGACTATTTTATTTATTAGCACATTTTTCATTCCAATTCCTCCTCCATTTGCAAAAAAATCAGTCAAAAGTTATTTTATCATATTATTCAACTAATTTTGAACTAAAACACCAATTTTTTGCCGCATTTTTATCGATTTATT
>JAEWMK010000434.1 GCA_023457235.1 Bacillota bacterium | reverse complement strand
CCCAATACGAGGATCTTTAATTTTACGGCCAATGATATCACTTAATTCTTTTTTCATTTGTTCTCCGACTCTGGTTGAACGAATATTAGTCATGTAAATCACCTCGACTTAAAAACGCATCATTTACGTTCAATTTCCTCCATCACATAGGCTTCAATAATGTCGCCTTCTTTAATGTCATTAAAGTTTTTGATCGTCATACCACACTCATACCCTTGACTTACTTCCTTCGCATCGTCTTTGAAACGTTTTAGTGTGTCGACCTCTCCTTCGAAAATAACAACACCATCACGAACAAGACGAATGCCTGAGTCACGGGTCACCTTACCATCTGTAACATAACATCCGGCAATTGTTCCTACTTTAGACACCTTAAACGTATTACGAACTTCTACTTGACCGATTACTTTTTCCTCAAATTCTGGATCAAGCATACCTTTCATTGCTGCTTCAATCTCTTCAATCGCTTTATAGATTATACGGTGTAAACGAATATCGACGTTTTCAACATCTGCGGTCTTCTTCGCATTTACATCTGGACGAACATTAAATCCAATGATAATGGCATTAGAAGCAGATGCTAAAATGACGTCAGACTCCGTAATGGCACCTACACCAGTATGGATAATTTTAACCTTAACGCCTTCAACGTCAATCTTTTGTAATGATGATGACATTGCCTCGGCAGAGCCATGAACATCGGCTTTGACAATAAGATTAATTTCTTTCATTTCACCTTGTTTAATATGTTCAAATAAATCTTCGAGACTTACCTTGTTTCTCTCTGTGCGCTGCTCTTCAATATGCTTTTGAGCACGGGCTTCACCGACTTGACGAGCTTTTTTCTCATCCTCAAATACGATAAAACGGTCACCTGCACTTGGAACTTCATGCAAGCCGGTAATTTCTACAGGAGTTGACGGTGGCGCTACTTTTACACGGCGTCCCAAATCATTTACCATTGCACGGACACGGCCAAATGTACTTCCAACAACGATTGGATCTCCAACTTTTAATGTTCCATTTTGTACAAGTAGTGTTGCAACGGGACCTTTACCTTTATCAAGATTAGCTTCAATAACTGTACCGATAGCCAGTCTGTCAGGATTTGCCTTATATTCTTCTACTTCACTTACTAATAAAATCATTTCTAATAGCTCATCTATCCCTTGGCCTTTAAGAGCAGATAGCATAACAAAAATGGTATCGCCACCCCAGCTTTCAGGAATTAGATTAAACTCCGTTAATTCCTGCATAACTCTGTCAGGATTGGCACTTTCTTTATCAATTTTATTAACAGCAACAATAATTGGAACTCCTGCAGCTTTGGCATGGTTGATCGCTTCTTTTGTTTGTGGCATTACACCGTCGTCAGCTGCAACAACTAGAATTGTAATATCTGTTACGCTTGCACCACGAGCACGCATTGTTGTAAATGCTTCGTGTCCAGGAGTATCAAGGAAGGTAATCTTCTTATCATTTACCTCTACTTGGTAGGCTCCAATGTGCTGGGTAATTCCACCAGCTTCTCCTGCAGCTACTTTCGCTTGACGAATGGAATCCAATAATGTTGTTTTACCGTGGTCAACATGACCCATGATTGTAACAACCGGTGGTCTTTCAGCCAAGTCCTCATCCTTATCTTCGACAATATAACTATCAAGGTCTGTCATATCAAGAACGATTTCTTTTTCAACCTGTACGCCAAATTCTGAAGCTAATAATTCAATCGTATCATCATCTAAATCTTGATTAATCGTTGCCATAACCCCAAGCATCATTAACTTTTTAATGATTTCAGACGGCTCTTTGCTGATTTTTTTGGCAAGCTCCCCGACTGTTAGAGAGCCTTCGTATTTAACCACTTTAGCCGTTTCTTCATTTTTTGGTGCTTGTTGTTGATTTTGTTGATGCTGATGATTATTATGCTGCCTTCTGTTTTTTGGATTTTGTTTTGTTATTTTATCAGGTGTTTTATTATCCTTATCTTTATCCTGCTTTACTTTTACCTTTTTAGGGCCTTTAGCTTTTTTATTGTCGTAATTGTACTTATCATCATCACTATTATCCGTGTCTTCTTGAACTGTACTTGGTAAAATTGGTTCTTTTTTAGTTTTCTTTTGCTCAGGCTTCTGTTTATTACTTTCACTCTTTTTAGTCTCGGGCTTTTCATTATTAGTGGTATAAGCCGTATCTAATACCTTTATTGCATCTTCATCAATCATTGACATATGGTTTGCTACCTCGATATTGTTTTCTGTTAATTTAGTAATAATTTCTTTACTTGATTTATTAAGTTTTTTCGCATATTCGTAAACACGCATTTTACTCATACGTTCACCCCCAAGAAAATTAATCGAGCAACTCCACTAATTTCTTTGCAAATCCATTATCTAAAACCGCTACTACTACACGAGCGTCTTTTCCAATGGCCTGACCTAACATATACCGGTCGGTAACACTTTTCATAGGGATCTTATAAAATAGACATTTATCTGTAATTTTTTTTGAAGTATTATGAGAGGCGTCCGATGACAAAATGACTAATTTAGCTTTGCCTTTTCGAATTTCCTTTAATACTAATTCTTCCCCTGATATTAGCTGACCTGCTCGATTGATAAGGCCTAATAAAGACATCCAACGTTCTTGATTCAACCTTTTTACTGCTCCTTTTCAAGAAAAACGAGTATTTCATCATAGAATGATTCCGGTACTTTTACTTCTAAATGATTTTCAAGAATATTTTTCTTTTTTGCTAGTAGTATGCATTCCTTATCTTTCGATAGATAAGCACCTCTACCTGATTGCTTTCCAGTTGGGTCGATAGAGAGTTCACCTTCTTTTGATCGGACTATTCGAATGAGTTCGCGCTTTGGTTTCATTTCTTGACTAGCGATACACTTCCGCAATGGTACTTTTCGACTCTTCATCCGGCTCACCCCTACTCTATTTCTTTATCCTCTACATCATCTTGATTATCTGTTAAGTAATCATCTTGTGCGGAAAAAAGCGGTTCTTCAGAGTCAGTTGATTCCTCATCTAGTACGTTCTCTTCCTTTGCCTCTGAAAGACTTTTAATATCGATCTTCCAACCCGTTAATTTTGCAGCTAGCCTTGCATTTTGTCCTCTTTTACCAATAGCTAGCGATAACTGGAAATCAGGAACAATAACCGTTGTTGCCTTTTCCTCTTCATCCACAATTACCTTTACTACCTGTGAAGGGCTTAAAGCATTGGCTACATATTCTACTGGATCCTTTGACCAGCGTACAATATCAATTTTTTCGCCTTTCAATTCGTTAACAATGGCTTGGACCCGCTGCCCTTTTTGTCCAACACATGAACCAACTGGATCAACCTCGGGATTATCAGAGTGAACAGCAATTTTGGACCGGTCCCCTGCTTG
>JAEWMK010000433.1 GCA_023457235.1 Bacillota bacterium | reverse complement strand
GAGTGTATCGTTTTATCCAAATTTCTCGGTCATTGGGTGTGGAGATGATTGCTGGTTCAGTAAATTTAGTTTTATAGGGTATTTTATAAAGTTTTAGTTGTTTGAGTATTAATCCTGGATAATTCATGACAAGAAAATGATATAATGGTACTAATGAAAAGGATGGTTAGGGAGGTTGGTATCATGGCTATGGAAGAACCAAAAGCAAGAGTTGGGATTAATCCGGATTTTCTGCCTTTTTTACAAGGAATTCATGATGATTCAATAGATGAGGATGTTAATTTGTCGCTTGCCATTTACTTATTTACTGCCAAAAAAGTGACACTAGCACGTGCAGCAGAGCTTGCAGGAAAAAGCATAGCAGATTTTATTCAAGTTTTAATCAATCATAACATTCATTGGGCTGAATATACGGAGGAACACAAGAAACAAGATGATGAAACCATTGAATTTCTACTAAAAGAAGAGGAAAAGTATGATTAAAGCGATCAGTAATACAAGCCCTATTATTGGTTTATCTATGATTGGTCAACTTGAATTGCTGTGGGAATTATTTGATATCTACATTCCGCAAGAGGTATACAATGAGGTTGTCCTAGAAAGCAGCGATCATGCGATTGGTAAATTCGAATTAAGAAATGCTGTAGCAGAAGGATATATAAAAATTCATCAAGTTCAAGACCAAGACTTTGTTTCAAAAGCTTATGGACGATTGCATAGAGGAGAACTTGAAGTAATTGTGGGTGCTAAAGAATTAGAAATAAGCATTGTTATTATTGATGAAATTTCGGCTAGAAATTTTGCGGAGACACTCATGCTTAAGCCACTTGGTATACTTGGGATTTTAAAACTTGCAAAAGCAAAGGGAAAAATCGAAGAAATAAAACCTTTTTTAGATATACTTGTTTCAAAGAAATTTAGAATATCGAAAAAAATGATTAATCAAGTACTAAAAGAAGTTGGAGAAGGATAGGAAGTTAGTCATAAATCAACAATATTTCCTAGTTAAACCATTTAAAAAAGGAAATATTTATTATTACTATAAGTAAAATCTCCTTTCATGTTTCCAAATTGTGAATATCTGTTATTTAGGAATTTTCTGGTGCTTTAAAATGCTTAATATTTGCTCATATGATTTATACAAAGTAGATAATCTTATAATGAGTGCACTACGTTATCAATTACAGAGATCCTTAAGAATAACATTTTTTATGTAATTTAAAGTAATAAAGTAATATTATTCAATGAAAAGAGAATTCTAATAGGAATGGTTGGATTGAAAAATTTGATTTAATAATAAATGTAAAATTGAAAGTAAATTGAAGTAGGGAATGTTGAAATGGAACTTAAAATATTTTCTTTTTTTTCCGGAGCTGGTTTTCTGGATTTAGGATTTGAACATGAGAGTTATGAAATAGTATTTGTAAACGAAATTAATGAATCTTTTTTGAAAGTTTATAAATATGCTAGGGAAAAAATGAATTACAATGAACCTGCACTTGGTTACCATGACTGTGATATAAATGATTTTTTAAAAGGCACAAAAAAAAATCTTCTTTCTAATTACATAGAAACCTATAAGGAGAATTCATTAGTTGGATTTATAGGTGGACCTCCATGTCCTGATTTTTCAGTTGCGGGTAAAAACAAAGGAATTACAGGAAACAGTGGGAAATTAACGAATAGTTACAAAAGGATAATTCTGCAACAACAACCAGATTTTTTCTTGTTTGAAAATGTAAAAGGGTTATGGGCTACAAAAAAACATAGAGAAGAGTATGAAAGGTTGAAAAAATCTTTTTTAAGGAAAGGGTATATAATGACAGAGAAATTAGTAAATTCTCTAGAATATGGTGTAGCTCAGGATAGAGAAAGGATAATACTGATTGGAGTTCATAGGGATATATGTTGTGAAGGTTTGAAAAGTATGAAAGAAAAATTACGTTCATTTAACTGGGGAAATAAGGAGAAATATTCTTTGGAGATAATAAAAAGATGTTCTTGGCCTGAACAAGATATTTTTTTAGAAGATATACCAAAAGAATGTCCAGTTGGTGTAATAAAAGAACTAACCATTGAACATTGGTTTGAAAAAAATGATGTTTATAATCATCCAAATGCAATAGACTTTTTTATACCTCGTCAAGGAAAAATAAAAATGGAAACAATTTCTGAAGGTGACGTTAGTAGAAAATCTTATAAGAGGCTACACCGTTGGAGATATTCTCCAACAGTTGCTTATGGGAATAATGAAGTACATCTTCATCCTTATAAATCTAGGAGACTAAGCGTTGCGGAAGCACTCTCGTTACAATCAGTCCCTCGAGAATATATAGTAAATCCTAACTTACCTTTAACTGTAAAGTTCAAGACAATAGGTAATGGGGTACCTTATTTAATGAGTAAAGGAATAGCTGGACAACTAAGAAAATTTTTAAACGAATACGTAGACATAGATAAAGTAAAGGGTAGATAATATGTTATATTCACTTGATGAAATAAAAAATGATTTAGAAACATTAGATACTAAACAATTTTATATGAAACATATTGTAAAATCACATAATTGGTACTTCTTAAATGTCCTTCAGATACCCGAAAGTAATCTCTTAGAAACGGTTGATGAGTTTAAAGATATAGTAAGCAGTAATATTGGTGTTAGTTTTAATAGTGTAATGATGGTAGGCAGTGGTAAAATTGGCTATAGTCTTGCTCCCCAAAAAAAGTTTAAGCCATTTGAACTAAATAACGAAAGCAAAAATAAATCAGATATTGATATAGCTATTATTTCAGATAGTCTTTATAAATATTTTTGGGAGATCTTTCGAAAATCTTATAGTGTAAAACATGATTATGTATACTCCTTTATTTCTCGTGAGATTTATAGAGGGTATATAAATGAAAGAAACTTAAGGGAAATCGATAATTGTAGAAAAGTATGGAATGATTTATCAACCCGTGCCAATAAATTATTACGAACTAAACTTTATTTGAAGCATGATATTACTTATAGAATATATAGCAGTTGGGAAGACTTTGAAGAATATAATATAACATCCATAAATAGTATGAAAGCAAAGGGGATAAGAAATGCAGTTCAAGTTTACTAGAAATACTGTACCAATTAAAGAAATTTATGACGATTTTACAAAAAAAGTTTAATTATTGATAATACATATCAGAGACGAAAAGTATGGATGCCTCAGGATAATATTCGTTTAATTGAAACTATACTTCTTAACTTAATTATTCCTGAAATATTCTTATGGCCAGCAGACATTAATCCTGATACTGGGGAAACAGTTACACATATTGTTGATGGTCAACAAAGAATCAATGCAATAATCGATTTTATCTCTGGAGAATTTAAACTACAAGAAAAGTATTTACTTAACAATAATGAAAACATTGAATATGTAAATAGAACCTTTAGTGAGTTATCTCCAGAAATGAAAAAACATATATGGATGTATCAACTTTCTATAGTAAATATTGATAGGAATTCAACAATAGATGATATAAAAAAAATGTTCTACAGACTAAATCTAACAGATTACAGCTTAAATGATCAGGAAAAAAGAAATAGCTTAGTAAGTGAATTTGGGTCTGCATCCAAAAGTTTATCTGAAAATGATTTTTGGGACACACATAAATTATTTAGTGCTAATGATGTACGAAGAATGAAAGATGTTGAATACTGCAGTAATATTATTATTCTTGCGAGAGAAGGTATTGTTGATCAGACAAATAGCAAGAAAATTAATGAAGTATACGATGATCTTAAGGAGTTATACCCTGATAAAGAAAAAGACATAAAACTAATATCAAATGCAATGGAAATGATTGATAAACTAACCAATAAAGATACATTCAGTTTCATATCAAAAAAATCACAAATGTATAGTTTATTTAGTTTTTGTTTTGATTTAATAGAAAATAACAAGGAAATAACTACAGAATTGGTTGAAAAGTTCACATTATTTGTAATTGCTTATAATAAATTTAAAAATGATATGGAATTAACATTTGAAGATTCAAATTGTATGTATGTTTATGAAGGAATTAAAAGATATAAATTAGCATCATCAGAAGGAGTTAACAAAGTTGGAAATCGTGTATTACGTTTTGAGATTTTAAAGAAATTTTGTTGTGAGAGTGATGAGTCAATCAAAGAGATTTTAGTCAATGTTGCCCAAGAAATCGACAATAAGTATCAAAATAATGAAGAAATTAATATAGGAACAACTGAATCAGATAATGAAATGGAATAAATAGTTTGCTTCTGTTGTATACCAACTCTACCTAACAACCAAGCTTGATTTAATAGCATTTAGGCTTGTCCCTTGGCAATACTAGACAAGTCTTTATTTATAAGTATGACTGCAAATGCTAACCAAAAAGTTGACCACCCTTAACACATATCCCAAATTATTAAGTTTGTCGAGAACTTCTTGATTTGGGAGGGAAAAAGGATGTTAAAGATGGCTAATATTAAGCTTTTCAGAAAGTTGCACTTTAAAGAGGGGTGATCAATTCGGCAATTATCAAAATATCTTAAACTATCAAGGCAAACCTATCGAAAGCCTTGGAACAGAATGAAATTCCAACTTATCAACATTCAAAGCCGATTGCCAATCCGGTCATCGATCCTGTTAAAAAAACATTATCCGATGGCTAACGGACGATGAAACAGCCCCGGTAGAACAACTTCATAGTGCTGCTCAAATCCACAGACGCTTGGTGAAAAATATGGCTTTAAAGGTAATGAAATCCACTGCACGCCGTTTTGTACGCTAATACAAGCAGTTAACAGAAGCTCCTAATTCCTCTATTCTGTTGGAATTCGATCCCGGTGAATTTGCCAATTTGATTGGGGAGAGGTTATCGTTATTCTGAATAGGGTTGAAACGAAGGTCATGCTGTTCTGCATGAGACTTTTGTATAGCCGTAAGATATTTGTAAAAGTGTTTCAGCATCAACGTTAGGAGGCGTTATTTCAAGGTAGCGCAGATGCCTTTGATTATTTCGGTGGATTGTCTATGACAATATGAAAACAGTGGTAAAGAAGGTGTTAGAAGGTACCAAGCGTGAAGAACAGGAGGCATTTACCCTGTTTCAATCACACTATCTTTTTGATGCCCAATTTTGTGCACCCGCAATGGAAACGAAAAAGGACAGGTGGAGAAACTAGTTCAAATGGCGCGAGCGCAATTTTTAGTTCCTGTTTCACAGTAAGTGACATACAGGAACTCAATCAATATCTTTTAGAACAATGTGATGCCTATGAAGAAACCTTTGTTCCAAAAACGAAAGAAAAGGTGGGTGAACGATTTTTACTAGAGAAGCAACAACTTCTGCCGATTATTGGTACCCATCCTTGCACTAGGAAGGTAAAAGCTTATGTCAACAGCCTCTCGCTTGTAAACTTTGAAACAAACGCCAACTCGGTACCTACCAAGTATGCTGGTCGAAAAAATGCAGAGATACATGCTTATGTAAATCACATTGAGATAAAGATTGACGGAAACTGTGTGACCAAACATGAGCGTTCATACGAAAGGCTTCAAGAAATTTTTGAAGTGAATCATTATTTGGATGAATTGGAGAGAAAGCAAGGGCTCCAGAATGCACGCCCAGTTCGAAGAGCTAATCTTACTCCAAGTTATCAAT
>JAEWMK010000432.1 GCA_023457235.1 Bacillota bacterium | reverse complement strand
GGTCTACAGCGATTTTAATATCCACAATGACATAATGTCCGTGCTCCCTTGCAAAAAGCTCGTTGATCTTTTTAACATTTGGAACATTTTCAACTGTTTTCCGCAGTTCTTCTGTTTCTTCCTCCTGCAATACACGGTCCATCGTATTATGGATTGATTCTGACCCAACCGTCCATGCCATTTTTAGAATTAATAAACAAACTAATACACCGGCTAACGGATCTGCATACTGAAGCCACGGGATATTGAATCTCTCACCTACTAACGCGCTTCCAATTCCAATAAGAGCAGCTAGGGAGGAAAAAACGTCAGTACGATGGTCATAGGCATTGACGATGATCGCATCACTTTTCACTTTCCTGCCGATTCGAATCGTATAACGGAATAATATTTCTTTAATAATAATCGAAATCAAGGCACCATAAACAGCCAACATATTGGGAGCTGTTATCGGATGAAAAAATGCTTCAATAGACCCTCTGCCCATTTCAATGCCAACAATAAAAAGCAATACAGCAACAATGATCGCTGCAATCGATTCTGCCTTCCCGTGACCGTAAGGGTGCTCTTTATCGGGAGGTTGTTTGGCAGCCCTTAATCCTACAAATACAGCAATCGAACCTAGTACATCCGATGCTGAATTAGCGGCATCTGCGACAAGGGCACGGCTGTTTCCCAATACTCCAAGTATCCCTTTTACAATGGCCAGAACGATATTTCCTACTACGCCAACGACAGCTGCAAATTCCGCCTGCCTAAACCTTTCGTTTGTTTCCACAAAATCACCTCAGGTCTATCTATATGTGTAGAATACCCAAATAAAGAGATAAAATTTCTTTGGAAAAGGGCAAAAAAAATCGGCAAAATGCCGATTTTTTAAGGTTCTAAATCTGGTTCGTCTAAGAACTTTCTTCTTTTTGGTTTGCCAAGATTTTTAGCTGTCCAAATTAACCAAAGCTGCGCTGCTATGAATATAGACGAATAAGTACCAGCTAATAAGCCGAATACAAGAGCAAACGAGAAATTACGAATGGTTTCCGCACCAAAGATATATAAAGCAATCGCTGCTAGGACTACCATTAATACTGTATTAACTGTTCTTGCTAGCGTTTGAATAATACTGCTATTCACAATTTTTGCTAGCTCATCAAATGTTTTAACTGGGTGCTTTCTTCGATTCATATTCTCACGAATCCGGTCAAATGTAACAATTGTATCGTTAATTGAATAACCAACAATGGTTAAGACGGCTGCAATGAACGTTAAATCAACCTCTAATCTTAATACACTAAAGATTGCAACCGTTAGGAAAGCAGCAAATAATACTCCAATAATTGACGCAACGCCAGAATAAAACTCAAAGCGGATCGCGACATAAATAACGATTCCAATCGCGGCAATACCGGTAGCAATTAAAGCATTTTTAGCGATCTCTTTACCTACTGTTGGAGAAACGGTACTAATATTCGGCTCCATCCCGTATTTTTCGGAGAAATGAGCTTTTACTTTTTTCACATCATCCTGTGAAAAATCCCCAACAAATCTCGCGATAGCAAGATTTCCTTCACCAGCTATTGTAATATCTTTTGGTTCATAGCCGAGTTTTTCAAAATCCTGTGCTATCTCATTTTGATTCAAAGCTTGATCCGCTGCGGTAATTTCAACTCGGGCACCGCTGGCAAAATCAATTCCTAAATTCAATCCGGAGATTATTAGAATAATGACTCCGGCAACGACTGAGACGATAGAAACAATAAAAAATGGCTTTCGCGGCTTAATAAAATCTAATTTTTCATATCGTTTTTCAACGATAAATACATCTTCGGTAACTTCATTGATATCGCGAATGTCACTTTTCTTAACACCAAACCAGCTTGTTTTCTTATCCAACAATCGACTTTTGACCCATAAATCCATCAACCAACGTGATCCATAAATTGCGGTTATAAAGCTGATTAAAGTACTGATAATTAATCCTGTTGCAAAGCCTTTTACAGAACTAGTACCATAAATAAACAAGACGATACCAGCAATTAAAATCGTGATGTTGGCATCAAATATTGTGGTAAAGGAACGGTCGTTACCTGCACGATATGCAGCCATAACCGATTTACCTGTTTTTATTTCTTCTTTTATCCGCTCCGCCGTGAGGATGTTAGCATCAACCGCCATTGCAACACCCAAAATGAGGGCTGCTATACCCGGTAATGTTAGAACGGCATTCATCCAATCAAAGACTAGCAGAGTTAAATATAAGAAAATAGTCAATGTAATTACAGCAATTACGCCCGGGAAACGGTAATACGCAATCATAAAGATATAAATCATTGCAATCCCGATAAGACCTGCATAAATGGTTTCATTTAATGCGTTTTTACCAAATTGTGCTCCAATTGAAGTAGAGAATATTTCATTTAATTCAACTGGAAGTGAACCTGCATTTAATAAGTCAGCTAAATTTTTTGCTTCCTCAATGGTAAAATTACCGCTAATCATTACATTTTCAGTATTTAAAACTTGGTCAACAGTTGCAGCAGATAAATACTTTTGTTGCGCTGGATCTTTTTGTGATTCTGCCGCAAAAGAGTCAACACCTTCTTCGAAATCCAACCATATAACCATCAAGTTATTTGGCTTCATGCTTAAAATTTGCTGAGTAACTTGTCCAAATTTTTCTGCATCTTTAAGAGTAAGTGTAACTATAGGTCTGTTTTTATCATCAAAAGATTGAGCAGCCCCGCCTTCTTTTAAATCTGCCCCATCAAGTAATTTTTGGTCAAACACATCTCTGAATGATAGTTTAGCTTGTGTAGAAAGGATTTCACGTGCTTGTTGTTGATCCTCAACACCCGCTAATTGTACACGGATTCGATCCTCCCCTTCAATTTGGATATTAGGTTCGCTTACCCCTAATACGTCTACCCGTTTATTTAAAGCACTTACCGTACTTAGCAATAAATCTCGGTCAACTTTTTGACCTTCATTAATTGGCTTGACCTCATATAAAATCTCAAAACCGCCTTGAAGATCAAGTCCAAGCTTAATGTTTTTCATGATTCCATTTGAAGTGAATCCCATTAGACTTCCTAATAGTAGGACGATCAAGAAAAAAACTATTATCCGTCCTCTTTTAACCATAATTGCTCCTCCTTTTAAGAACAAAAGGCGCCAGAATTGCGCGGCTTTCATTCTTTCTTAACCTGCACGAAAAAACAACGGGATTTAATCCCGTTCAAGTAAAACCAATTAATTTATGTAAATATAATAACAGTATGTCCATTATAGAAAATTGTCGTAATGTATGTCAATTTGTTACGCGGATTTCTGATTTAGTTCTCATTTTCATATTGACTGAAATAATCGGGTGCTTTGAAGGCTTCAATTGTTAAATAACTCATATAATCGCCTACACTAAGTGATAAAATATCGGCAACAACCTCATGGAGAAACTTGTCCTCTTTTTTCTTCCACTTCTTTTTATGCAAACAGTCCCATATCTCTTGCAGCGAAACACGATCATATCCCATTAATATAAACTCTTCCATTTTACTTTGTAGCACCGGTTCAACTTGTTGTTTATAAAAATCTACAGAATGTCTCTCTACCTCCATTTTTGCTCCTCCTCTGTATATGTCAATATAAGATCAAATCCTGAATAAAGTTAATACTTGTCATGCTTGCCCCTATCAACAGCATATAAATTATTGTATCGTTTATCGTTAGATTTTTGAAGGTAGGGGCGAAAATGTCTAATAAATATAAACAAAGTTTTTTAAGAGGAACTTTAATTTTAATTTTAGCAGGGCTCGTTACCCGCTTTTTGGGATTTGTCAATCGAATTGTTGTTGCACGAATTATGGGGGAAGAGGGCGTTGGACTATATATGATGGCCGTTCCCACTTTTATCCTAGCCATAACGCTTACACAGCTCGGGCTGCCCGTTGCCATATCGAAGTTAGTGGCAGAGGCTGATGCAAAAGGCGACCGTCATAAAATCAAGAAAATACTCGTTGTTTCACTTGCAGTTACCGGAGTTACAAGTATAATTTTCACAACGGGTATGATTGTTCTTGCACCGATTTTATCAAATACGTTATTAACGGATTCGCGCACCTATTATCCGTTAATAGCAATATCACCAGTTGTTCCCATTATCGCATTGTCCTCCGTTTTACGCGGATATTTCCAAGGACTGCAAAACATGCGGCCTGCTGCTTATTCGCAGGTAATTGAACAAGTTGTTCGTATAGCTTTAGTAGCTGTCATAACAAAAGCTTTATTGCCATATGGGGTCGAATTTGCGGCAGCAGGTGCAATGATTTCAGCAGTATTAGGGGAGCTGGCTTCGTTACTATTTATGCTGACGATGTTTAAAATGAGAAAACAAATTAAGGTTCGCCGCAACTTTTTTAAACAAATTAAAGCTGGGAAAAGTACTTTGGATGATTTGCTAAGAATTGCTCTTCCAACAACAGGAAGCCGCTTAATTGGATCACTTTCATACTTTGTCGAACCAATCGTTGTTTCCCAAAGTTTAGCGATTGCGGGCGTGGCAACGGCATTAGCAACAATGCAATATGGGCAACTGACAGGATATGCCATCCCGCTTCTGTTGCTTCCATCCTTTGTGACAACATCTTTGTCGGTATCTTTAGTTCCTGCTATTAGTGAAGCGGCTGCCAAAGGGCAATCATTAGTCATTGAACATCGCTTGCAGCAAGCATTACGGTTATCATTAGTGACGGGCGGGCTTTCCATTGTGATATTATACGTATTTGCTACACCGCTCATGGAATTAATGTTTAATACAACTAAACCCGCTGTATATGTACAGCTAATGGCTCCATTCTTCCTATTATCTTATTTCCAAGGTCCTTTGCAGGCTACATTGCAAGCACTGGATTTAGCAAAAGCAGCAATGATTAACAGCCTTATTGGTGCTGTTGTAAAGATAGTTGCGATATTTGCATTTGCATCAAGACCGGAATTTGGGATTATGGGCGTGGCCATTGCGATTGTACTTGGAATCTTGCTTGTCACACTTCTGCATTTTGCAACGATTATTAAAACAATTAGCTACACTTTTTATGTAAAAGATTATCTAAAAAGTATCGTAACCATGGTCGCTTCCGGTGTATTCGGTGGATTTATTTTTACACATTTCATTGTTGATGCATCGCTTCTAATAAGAACTTTAACAGCTATTATGGGTACCTCTATTTTATACTTCTTATTGCTTATTATTTTGAAATTAGTGTCAAAGGAAGAAATAAATAGAATTCCTTATGTTGGCCCTCGCTTAGCCGTCCTAATTCCAAATAGTAAAAAACGATAAGGCTCCTTCTATTAAGAGGAAGCCTTACTTTTACTTTTTATCATCCTTGACATCAACAAACAACTTTCCATTATCGTCAATCGAACAATAAGTTATTTTTTTTAGATCTTTGTGGCCTACTTTCCGAAGCTCTTGTCGTAACCACAAATTTGTTTTATGAATTCGCTTTAATTGATCTTCTTGGACTCTTCCATCCTTTATTAACGGAAAAGGAAGGTTGTAGGCTTGATCCGTTTGATTATATTTATCTTTCTCAAAAACAGAAAGCTTTCCGGTTGTTTCTAGTATGGCGAATTCAACATCAGCTACGTTTTTAATGTCCTTTTCACGCAATTGTGTCAAAAGGTCATCAATATTATAGCGTTCTCTTCGCTTTTCTTCTTCATTAATTTGTCCCTGATCAATAATGAGCGATGGTTGACCGTCTATAGTATCACGTACCTTTTGGCTTTTTAAAGATAAAAATGCTAGCGTTAGCTGTATAAATAGTAATAATACCATCGGCAATATGGAGATGAATAACGGCTTATCCGGCTTCTCAATTGCTGTTACAGCCATCTCACCTATCATAATAAAGACAACCAAATCTAAAAGACTTAATTCCCCGATCTCTCTTTTTCCCATTAACCGAAAGATAATAACGATCAATAAATATAGAAACAGAGTCCGCAAAATCACCGTCCAAATATCTTCCAATTTGATCGCTCCTTATCGCATCTTTATCGACCCTTTATATAGTTTGGCCTTGTAGATTAGAAACATAATACGAATGTTTTTCCATTTTTCTTTGTCTAGCTCCGGCGCCCAGCAACTAGTGGACTTCGCCCACCTCCCTACGATAAGTCAACATCGACTCGCAAGCTCATCGTGTTTCCTTTATCTCAGTCGATTGGCTCCAGTCCTTACGTTGCTGAACGGGCGCCTCCGCTTTTCTTGTTCTAAAATTTGTCCATCTGAATAAGTTTTTAATAAGGGTTGAACAACCTCTACGAGATCTGAGGAGGCGTGTAAATGGCAAAAAACTCATTTGCAGCAATTTTATATGGAGTAATAACGACCTTTGTCATCGTTCTAACATCAAGTATTGTTTTATCCTTATTACTTCGTTTTACTAAAATTCAAGAATCTTCTTTAACTTGGGTAATTTTAACCCTTTCCTTCCTAGCCCTATTTATCGGGGGATTCGTTTCAGGTGGTAAAGGGAAGCAAAAGGGGTGGCTTGTCGGCGGTGGTACTGGAGTGTTATTTACGCTGTTAGTCTTCCTAGTACAATTTTTGGGGTACCAATCGAGCTTTTCAATTGAGCAGATGTCCTACCACATAGGTTATATTATCATTGCTGTGTTAGGTGGAGTAATTGGGGTTAATATGACGGGGAAGAGAGCATAATAATAGAAAAGCGGAAGCACCCGTTTAGCGACGTATAAACTGGAGCACGACGACTGAGATAAAGGAAACACAGCGAACTTGAGATTGAGAGCCGATGTTGACTTATCGTAGGGAGGCGGGTGAAGTTTACTAGTCGTTGGGTGCTGCAGCTGGACAATAGAAAAGCGGAAGCGCCCGTTGAGCGTTCCGCTTTTTTCCATTGTCCAGCTTTTCTATTAATCGTGCTTAACCTCACGAACAGCGTTACGGTCAAAAGTTAATCTTGACCCGTCACCACACTTAACAACAACTTTGTCTTCATCAATTGAATCAATGATCCCGTGAAGTCCCCCGATTGTTACGACACGATCATTTTTCTGAAGGTTTGATTGCATTGATTGAACTGCCTTTTGGCGTTTTTGTTGTGGACGAATAAGCAAAAAGTAGAAAATCGCAAACATCGCTATTAAAGGTAATAATTGAACGAGTGTATCCATATTTTTATTTCACCCCTTTCACTGCTTGTCTATGTATTTGGTATTGATAGAACATATTCTACAACCATCCAAAATATTCTATATTAATTCAACAGAACACCGGATTAGAAATTTTTCGCATCAGGCCGGTTAAACCCATACTGTTCAAAAAATTCTTCACGGAAATCACCTAGGCGGTCCTCACGGATGGCTTGTCGAACATTCTCCATTAATTTTAACAGAAAATATAGATTATGATAAGTAGTAAGCCTTATTCCGAACGTTTCATTACATCTAATTAAATGACGAATGTAAGCACGGGAATAATTTTTACATACTTTACAATCGCAATTCGGATCTAAAGGCGTAAAATCTCTGGCATACTTGGCATTTCGAACCACAAGCCGGCCCATACTTGTCATACATGTACCGTTTCTGGCAATACGAGTCGGCAATACACAATCGAACATATCAATACCACGAATTGCTCCATCTATTAAGGAATCCGGTGAGCCAACCCCCATTAAATAGCGCGGCTTGTTATCTGGAAGCCATGGTGTCGTAAACTCCAAGACACGGTTCATTACATCTTTTGGTTCTCCAACGGAAAGACCGCCTACTGCATATCCTGGGAAATCTAGTGAGACTAGATCTTTTGCACTTTGCTTTCGAAATTCTTCATATTCGCCGCCTTGCACGATTCCGAATAACCCTTGATCCTCTTTTCTTGAATGAGCTTCTAAACAGCGTTCAGCCCATCTGCTTGTCCGCTCCACTGAATTTTTCATGTATTCTGGTGTTGCCGGGTATGGTGGGCATTCATCAAAAGCCATCATAATATCTGAACCTAGAGCGTTTTGAATTTGCATCGCTTTTTCAGGCGAAAGAAATAGCTTCTCCCCGTTCAAATGGTTTCTAAAATGAACGCCTTCTTCCGTAATATCACGCAAATCACTTAAACTAAATACTTGAAAACCACCGGAGTCGGTTAAAATAGACCCATTCCAATTCATAAATGAATGGAGACCTCCCGCTTCCTGTACAATATCTTCCCCCGGTCTTAACCAAAGGTGGTATGTATTACTTAAAATAATCCCGGCACCCATTTCCGCTAATTCATCAGGACTCATGGTCTTCACTGTAGCAAGTGTCCCAACTGGCATGAATACAGGTGTTTCAAACGTGCTGTGTGGTGTAGTAACCCGTCCAAGTCTTGCTCCTGTTTGTTTACATGTTTTAATCAATTCATAACGAATAGCCGTCACTGAAATTCCCCTTTCAATCAAATACGCCTTGGCGTATTTAAGCCCAGATTTTTTCGAGTTTGCTCGAAAAACTACCTTTGAAAATCTGAGGCATCCGCCGGAGGCTTAACTTTATTCAGTAGGGTCTCAACCCACACTGAATTGAATACTGGATAGCATAGACCCCACTAACTTTTGGTGTAGAGGGCTTCTGCTGAATAAAGTTAAATAATAAGCATTGCATCGCCAAAGCTGAAAAAGCGATACCTTTCTTTTACTGCCTCTTCATAGGCCTTTAATACATGTTCGCGCCCCGCTAATGCACTGATTAACATCATCAACGTAGATTTTGGCAGATGGAAGTTTGTCAGCATCCCATTAATGGCTTTAAACTCATACCCTGGGTAAATAAAAATATCTGTCCAACCTGATGTTTCCTGAAATTGACCATCATGCCCGGAAGCGATCGTTTCAAGCGTTCTTGTTGAAGTGGTCCCAACTGAGATGATTCGACCGCCATCAGCCTTCACTTGATTTAATAGATCTGCAGTTTCCTTTGTCATTTGATAAAATTCTGCATGCATATCATGGTCTTCCACTGAGTCTGCACTTACAGGCCTGAAAGTCCCAAGACCGACATGTAAAGTAATAAAAGCAACATGAACCCCTTTTTGCTTAATTTCTTCAAGAAGTTCTTTTGTAAAATGCAAACCAGCTGTAGGTGCAGCGGCAGAACCACGTTCTCGAGCAAACACAGTTTGGTAGCGTTCCTTATCATCAAGCTGCTCTTTTATATAATGAGGCAGCGGCATTTCGCCAAGCAAATCTAAAACTTCGTAAAAAATGCCATCATAGGAGAATTCAAAATGGCGACCACCGTGATCGCCCTCACTTATACATTTCGCTTTTAAGCGGCCCTCGCCAAATGTAATGACAGTCCCCACTTTGACCCGTTTCGCTGGTTTAACAAGCGTTTCCCAGATGTCATTTTCAACCTGCTTTAATAATAGAACTTCAATTTTTGCACCTGTATCTTCTTTTACACCAAAAAGTCTTGCCGGCAATACGCGAGTGTCATTTAAGATAAGGCAATCCCCAGCTTGTAAATAATCAATGATATGTCTAAACTGTTCATGCTTAAAGTCACCTGTTTGTTTATCAAGCACCATTAACCTGGAAGCGGTTCTTTCTTCCAACGGCGTTTGCGCAATAAGTTCTTCAGGTAAATTAAAATCAAATAAATCAACTTTCATAGATGTCTAATTGTCTCCTTCACTTTATCTAAATCGGCCAATTACATAGAAAATTAGCGATAAAACTATACTTACAACAATTGAAGTTACGATCGGAAAATAAAAGGTCGTATTCCCTTTTTTAAAGACGACGTCACCTGGCAGCTTGCCGATGAATTGCCATAAAAATCCGACTACGATGAGGACCACTCCCATGAGCATTAACATTTTCCCCATTATTCTTTTGGCACCTCCATCTGGAAATGTTGATAGACTTGCGGCGTTACAACTCTTCCTCTTGGCGTTCGCTGTAAAAAGCCGATCTGTAACAGATACGGTTCATAAACTTCCTCAATTGTATGTGGTTCTTCCCCGATTGTTGCAGCAATCGTATCAAGGCCAACAGGACCGCCGCGGAATTTCTCAATAATCCCTATTAATAATTTATGATCAATATGGTCTAATCCTAATCGGTCAACCTGAAGCATTTCGAGCGAATGATTTGCTAAATCTGCTGTAATTGTACCATTACCCTGTACTTGCGCAAAATCCCGAACCCTTTTTAATAAACGGTTGGCAATCCTTGGAGTCCCTCTTGAACGGCGGGCTATTTCAATTGAGGCAAGATCCTCTATCTCTATCGAAAAAATATCTGCTGTTCGTTCAACAATATGAGTTAATTCCTCTACTTTATAATATTCCAAACGACAATGCACCCCAAAACGGTCACGCAATGGTGCTGTTAACAGACCCACCCTTGTCGTTGCCCCCACCAAAGTAAATGGTGGTAAATCAATTTTCACAGACCTTGCACCAGGCCCTTTACCGATCACAATATCAATACAAAAATCTTCTAATGCTGAGTAAAGAACCTCCTCCACCGTACGGGGCAATCGATGAATTTCATCGATAAACAGGACATCTCCAGGTTCAAGCGATGTTAATATCGCAGCCAAATCCCCTGGTCGTTCGATCGCAGGACCTGATGTAGTTCTAATTTGAACATCCATTTCATTTGCAATGATCGTAGCTAATGTTGTTTTCCCGAGTCCTGGAGGTCCGTAAAGCAAAACATGATCCAATGATTCATTTCTCATTTTTGCCGCCTGAATAAAAACCTGTAAATTTTTCTTAACCTTTTCCTGCCCGATATATTGTGTTAACAGCTTCGGCCTGAGGCTTTGTTCAAACAAATCCTCATCAGCTGTATATTCACTTGAAACTAAGCGCTCATTCACTTCAAACGCCCCCTCTACCTAAGTAAGAGCTGCAAAGCTTTCTTTATATACTGTTCGGTTGGTAACTCTTCTTGTTGTAATTGTGGAATGACCTTTGTAATCTCTTTTTCAGCATAGCCTAACACTTTTAACGCTTCAATGGCTTCCTCTAATTCATGTGTATATTTGGTTGGGCGAGCAACAACTTTTTCAGGTTCAAATAAATCGGGCATTAAATCCAATAACAAATCGTTAAGCTTACCCTTTAAGTCTAGGATCATTTGTCTAGCGGTTTTCTTACCTACTCCCGGAAACTTAACTAAAAACTTTTCATTTTCATCCTCAATCGCTTGCACAACGGCATCTGGTTGTCCCGCAGCAAGGATGGCCATTGCCCCCTTCGGACCAATTCCGGAAACATTTAATAGTTTGGTAAATAATGTTCGTTCCTGCCTTGTTTCAAAGCCATATAAGGCAAGCACATCTTCCCTTACATACTGAAATGTGTATATCTTGATCGTTTGCCCTAAATCCTTTTGGAACAAAAACGGATTCGGTGTGTAGATTTGATATCCAACCCCTGATACGTCAACGACAATAAATTCTGGGCTAATAAAATCAACTTTTCCATTAATAAATTCAATCAAAAGATTCCTCTCCCTATACGAACGTGCATTTCTATATATACTTTTACCATTCTATCATATTTCGCTCACATAGTAGAAGAAACATATAAAGAAAGGCGAAAGCGCCCGTTCAGCGACGTATAAACTGGAGCGCATCGGTCTCGAGATAAAGGAAACACGACGAAAGAATTGAGTCGATGTTGACTTATCGTAGGGAGATGAGTGAAGTTTACTAGTCGCTGGGCGCTGGAGCTGGACAAAGAAAAAGGGTTAGGCCTTATTTTTAAAGTGCCTAACCCAAGTCCGTTATTGTTTAATGGAAAGTGTCTTAAAGCTTTCGATAACTTGAATATAATGATCCTTGGATACGACAGGGATTCCTTTCTTTAATTCCTCCTGCTGCCTGCTTTCAAGTTTACTAATATCAATTTGGAAGAAAGACTGGATCACTTCTTCAGATTCTTCTGGCAAGCCTTTGAATATTGTTAATGTTCCGTCCTCAGATATTCCAAAGTAGCCATTCGCTTTTAGTAGTGGAGAGATATCATCAATTGTTTTTCTAAAGATCATCTGTCCTTCCTTTTGATCTACCAATTGCCAATCCTTATATTGGGCCCAAAAATCCTCCATAGACCAGATCGTTTCAGTGACAGTCTCCTCACTTGTGTTACCATCAAGATATTGTTGTTGTAAAATAACGTTTACTGTTAGTGGGCCTGTAACTTCGATTGCTTGAGTCTCTTCCTTTGTTTGCTCGATTTTTACTCCATTATTCTCAGCAGCCGTATTATAGAGCAAAAAGAAAATAGAAAGTCCTGCGATTAATAGACTTACAACTAAATATTTCACGGCATGAGCTCTTTTAAATAAAGGAGTCATAATGGTCACCTCGATTATTTTAAGTAAATATAAAAAAACTTCTATTTCTGGTGTCACTATTAGTTTCACCATGGAATAGAAGTTTTATCCTAAATACTGTAGAATTTTTCTATTTTTTATTCGTAACAATCTTTACTTCTCGTCCATTTGCCATGCCTTTCACAATTCGGTGAACTTTCCGTTCGACATTTTGGCTGTTCTCTTCATCCGTTTCAATTACAACCAAAATTGTATTTCCATCAATAATGGCTGTAACATCATTCACATTGGCAACATGTTCAATGCGGTCTGTTATTTTTTGGGCTACGATGTTATCATGACCGGTATTATATGATCTTGTTGGAACACCGTTGAACGTGGTATTTAAATGTCCATGATAATTATAGTCAGCATAGCCATAATTTCCATTGCCATTTTTTGAAAAAGCTCCATCTTGCTCACCTAAGTCATTTTTACCATTTTGTGTTCGTGCTTGTTGCGTCCGTACTTGGTTAACCATGTGCTGATCATTAAACCCACGGTCATTAATGAATCGAAAAGCCCCAGAATCACGGTTTGCATTTTTATCATTCGAATAAAACGCGACTTGTTCTAGGGCTGAATTCTCATCTTGTGCCGAATCATTGATACCACAGCCTGTAAGAGCAAAGCCGATCATTATCATTGTTGAAAGCGATAAAAGTGTACCTCTCATGCCGAAAAGCCTCCCGCCATTTTAGAGGATTTTGGGGACATTTTTTGGGTCCCATTGTTAGATTGGCAGACGGAGGCTTATTTTACTCATTTATTTAGTTGGTAACTTTTA
The DNA here is from genome assembly GCA_023457235.1 of Bacillota bacterium. Lineage (GTDB taxonomy): Bacteria > Bacillota > Bacilli > Bacillales > Bacillaceae_J > Schinkia. The sequence goes on along the minus strand of JAEWMK010000432.1, from coordinate 2,542 downwards.
CATAATGCTACTCTTAGAACTTCGGTGGATGTGCTGCCAAGTTTCTTTTGTGTTCTGAACGTCTATGCAGTCTTTCAATAATCTCACGGTCTTTTTTGGGAATTTCTTCACCATTTAGATAGCGGTCAATCGTATCGTAGGTTGTACCCATTTCATTTTCATCTGTTTGTCCTTCCCAAAGTCCGGCACTTGGTGATTTTGTAATAATAGGCTCAGGTACACCGAGTTCCTCGGCCATTTCCCTTACTTCCCCTTTAGTTAAATGTACAAGGGGAACGAGGTCTACTCCGCCATCCCCATATTTTGTAAAGTAGCCTGTATACCATTCGGCGGCATTATCTGTACCAATAACTAAATATCCATAATTATTAGCAACCGTATAAAGGGTACTCATTCTAAGACGTGCTCTTAAATTCGCATCACCTAAAGTGACAGACTTTTCATTAAGTTCTCCAATTCCATTAAGTTCGTCTTGTATTTGTGTGAAGAGGATCTGATGTGTTTCTGTTAAATCGATTGTTAAGGCTTTTATTCCACTAGCTTGAACGACAAGCATTGCATCCTCTTGATCTTTCGGATTGCTTTTACATGGCATTATGACTCCCATTGAATCATTTGGAAAAGCCTTTTTAATTAGATAAGCGACAACGGCAGAATCGATTCCGCCTGATATACCAACGATTGCACCTTTTAGACCTGCACCTTTTACTTGCTCCTGGAGCCAACTTACAAGCTGTTCTATTTTTTGCTTCATTTTTTTTCTTCCTTTCAACCGGTTCTATTTTTGTCCATATTATCACAGTTAGTAAATTTTGGACAAATAAATAAAAAGAGGCGACAGTATTAATATCGCCTCTTGATCCATATTCTATTTATTTTTACCACTCATCTTCTTCATCATCTAAAACATCATTTCTAAATGGGGGTTCTCCAAAATTTGTTGTAGGCATCTGTGTTTGGAATTGTGCAAACGGAAATTCCTGCGGCGCAGATGTTCCTTGAGGTGCTTGAGATCCCGCTGGCATTTCAAAGCCCATTGGCATACCGCCATAGCCCCCTTCTGGGCCTCCAAATCCAGTTGGCATGCTAGCAAAACCTGTCGGTACACCCATATTGCCTACAGGGGCACTGCCATATCCAGCCGGGACTCCTCCAACACCGGTTGGCATACCTCCATAACCGGCTGGCATCCCGCTAAATCCGGCTCCTGGCACTCCTCCATAGTCTGCTGTCGGGATGCCACCAAATCCGGCCCCTGGCATTCCTCCATAACCTGCCGTCGGGATGCCACCAAATCCGGCCCCTGGCACTCCTCCATAGCCGGTCGGCATCGCTCCAAAGGCAGTAGGGTCCATCTTAGGTCCGCCACAACCACAATCTCCACCAGCAGCTGGCATTTGGCCAAGTGGTGCAGCTGGTGCACTCATAGGTGAAAGTCCTGGATACATTTGTTCTGAACCATCATTTTCATCATCAAACATCGCTGGACTAACAGCCATTGGCGGTGCAAAAGGTGCCCATTGCATTTCTGGCATCACACCGTATCCTGCTGGATTAAACATAGTCGCCGGCATTCCATAAGGAACAGCAACAGGTGGAAATGGATATGGCGGACATGGCATTGGTGGACATGGCATTGGATGAAAACCACACGGCAATCCTGAACCAGGCATTAAACCGGTCATTGGTACACAAGGGTAAACCGGTGGAGGTTCCGGCATCGGTAGAGCCGGCATTGTCGGTGGCACTACTGGTTCTTCTTTAACTTCCTCAACCGGTTTTTCTTTCACTGGTGCCTCTTTAATTGGAAAAGTAGGTATGTTGAAAGTATAATTATACATATTTTGTTCAATATTATAATCGATTTCAGATTGTTCAATAGGCATTTGTGGTATAGGTGGCAGGACAATTGGCTTTTCTTTTATCACCGGAGGAACAGGCATTTCCTTCGGTACTACTGGTGTTGGTATAATTGGTTTTGGCATTTCTTTTGGCACAACAGGCATCGGTGTTGGGGTTGGCTGAACTGGCTTCGGCATCTCCTTTGGTGGCATTTGTACTGGCGGCATTTGTGTTGGTGGCATTTGTGCTGGCGACACTTGTTTCGGCATTTCCTTCGGTGCCAATTGTGATAAAGACACCTCTTCTTTTGAATGCGGATTTCCGTGTTTCTTGACTGGCACACTACCGGTTGGAATTTTAATTTTCATACCAGGCATAATCATATCAGGATTACTGAGCTGTGTATTTATTTGTTTTAGCTCGTTAAAATCTACACCATATTTTTGGGCGATTTTCCATAGTGTATCGCCTTTTTGAACGATATGAATTTTCACGGTGCATAAACCTCCTCTAAAAAAGTCTTTATCATTATATGGGCTCGTGGGTAAAATGCTACCTTTATTTATCTTCTTTCGTAACAATTTATGCTAAAAAAAATAATTTTATGTTCATAGAAAAAAGGCGGACACAAATGTATCCAGCCTTTACACGATTTTTAACATTTTATCTATTGCAAGCAACGCGTCTTTTGCAATTTCTT
>JAEWMK010000431.1 GCA_023457235.1 Bacillota bacterium | reverse complement strand
AGTATATTCCGGCAATAAAAAGAGCGGTCTCATTACCCATCCTTCGTAAAGATTTTATTATTGATGAACAGCAAATAATAGAAAGTAAACGAATTGGTGCCGATGCGATTCTATTAATAGCGGAGGCATTAGAAGCTAATAAACTATATGAATTCTATCAAATTGCAACTGAATTAGGGCTGGATTGTTTAGTAGAAGTTCATTCCAGTGAAGCATTAGAAGGGATTCTATCCATTTTTACTCCGAAAATTATTGGTGTGAACAATCGTAATCTAAAAACCTTCGAAGTTACCCTAAAGCAGACAGAGACTATCACATCGTCTATTCCGGAAGGAAGCTTGTTTGTAAGCGAGAGCGGTATTTTCACCCATGATGATATTCTAAGAGTAAAAAAAGCAGGTGCTAAGGCCGTCCTAGTGGGAGAGTCGCTGATGAGGGCTGAAACACCGGCACAAGGTATTTTAACGTTATTTAGTGGAGCGGCACAATGAAAGCAACAATCTTAAAACTTTGTGGAAATCATTCTTTACAAGATTTGCAACGATCGGTCAATAGTGGTGCACCATATATCGGAATTGTGTTCGCTGAAAGCAAGCGAAAGGTAGACCCTGTTCAGTGCGGGGAGTGGCTTAAACAAATCGAAAAAGCTGAAGAACAAAAATATGTCGGAGTTTTTGTAAATCCAACTTTACAAGAAATTTCACATGTACTTTCCCATGTGCCGCTCGATATTATCCAGTTTCACGGAAATGAGTCACCTGAAGAAATTATTGAAATTAAACACTCAACGGGCCTGACCGTTTGGAAAGCGATCCACCATAATCAAAATGGGATAAAGAAAATGAAAAGCTATAACCGTGTCGTTGATGGCTATGTGATCGATTCCAAAGTGAAAGGTGCATGGGGAGGAACCGGTGCAACCTTTGATTGGGAGTCCATCCCAGCATACAATAAAGAAGCTGAAGCCCAGGGGGTGCAGTGTCTCATTGCCGGCGGGATCACACCACTTAATGTTGAAGAAATATTGACCTTTTCTCCACAAGGAATTGATATTTCAAGCGGCATAGAAACGAATGGCAGTAAAGATAGCAAGAAAATTCAGTTGATTATGGAAAGGTTGAAAAATTCCTGTTACAATGAAAAGAAGAATCCTTTTTCGCTTTAATGCGAGAAAATAAACTGATTATACTACTAGATACAGGAATGGTGGGGTCTGAAATGAAAATTGAAGTAAATGAGCAGCTTGTTGGGTTAACACCGTATCAACCTGGAAAGCCAATTGAAGAGGTAAAAAGGGAGCTCGGGCTTGAAAAAATCACGAAGCTTGCTTCTAATGAAAATCCATTTGGAAGCTCTGAAAAAACGAAAGAAGCAATCCGAAACAGTTTAGATGAACTGGCACTTTATCCTGATGGATACGCACGAAATATGCGTGAAAAAGTTGCTCAGTTTATTGGTGTTGATGAAAATCAACTCCTGTTCGGAAATGGTTCGGACGAGTTGATTGCCATCCTTTGTACAGCACTTTTATCACCTGCAAAAAATACGGTAATGGCAAATCCATCTTTCTCCCAATACAGCCATAATGCAACGCTTCAAGGCGCAGAAATTCGTATGGTTGAAAATATTAACGGAGAACATGATTTAGACGGAATGCTAAAAGCAATTGACGAAAATACAGCAATCGTATGGATCTGCAATCCAAACAATCCAACAGGAACCTATATTAGCGAAGAGAAAATCGTTAACTTTATTAAAAACGTTCCTGATCATGTTCTGATCGTAATGGATGAAGCCTACAATGAATATGCTGTTGCAGAGGATTATCCAAATACATTATCTTATTTAAAAGAATATCCTAATATGATCATTCTTCGCACATTCTCAAAAGCATACGGACTTGCCGCCCTTCGTGTCGGTTACGGAGTTGGTGATCCTGAACTAATTACTGCCCTAGATCCAGCAAGAGGACCTTTTAATACATCACGGATTGCCCATGCCGCCATTTGTGCAGCTGTTGATGACCAGGAGTTCATTCAAACATGTGTAAAAGCTAATCGTGAAGGATTAGAGCAATTTTATCAATTTTGTAAAGAAAATGAATTAAATTATTTCCCTTCTCAAGCGAATTTTATTTTGATTGATTTTAAACGCTCTGGACAAGAAGTATTTGATTATTTATTAAGAAAAGGCTTTATTGTTCGTTCCGGCACAGCTTTAGGTTATCCAACATCTGTTAGAATTACAGTTGGAAGCAAAGAACAAAATAAAGAAATCATTCAAGCTTTAACCGAAATGCTTGGGGAGTCTCGTTAGGGGGACTTTTCCTTGAAAAAAACAGTTTTTGTAATCGGACTTGGTCTCATCGGTGGTTCGATTGCGTTAGCAATTAGACGTGCTCATGAGGATGTAACAATTGTAGGCTTTGAGATCAATGAAGAACGGCTCGGTTTAGCGAAAACGTTAAATGTGATTGACGAAGGTGTTGTCTCGATTGAGGAAGGGGCAAAAGACGCTGACCTGATCATCATCTCTGCTCCTGTCGGGCAAGCAGAAGAAATCATTGAGACGCTTGTGAATACTGAGTTGAAATCTACTGTCATCATCACTGATGTTGGGAGTACAAAACAGCAAATTATGAATAAGTCAATTCCTTTACACAAAAAGGGTGTTATTTTTATTGGTGGTCATCCAATGGCCGGCTCCCACAAAAGTGGCGTAAGTGCTGCAAGGCCTCATCTGTTCGAAAATGCTTTCTATATTTTAACGCCGGAAAAGAACACTCCGGCTGCCAAGATCGAAGAGTTAAAAGATTGGCTCAAAGGGACAAAAGCAAACTTTTTTATTATGTCTCCGAAAGAGCATGATGAACTGACTGGGGCAGTTAGTCATTTTCCGCATATTGTTGCGGCAAGCCTTGTTCATCAGGTTGCCGAAATTGACGAGAAAAATTCGACCATTTCAAGTATAGCGGCAGGCGGTTTTAGGGACATTACGAGAATTGCATCAAGCAGTCCTGCAATGTGGCGGGATATTCTTCTTCATAATAAAGATACTTTACTTGCTCTTCTTGAGAAGTGGCGGATTGAGATGGACCGTGTTAAAGATATGATAGATACGATGGATAGTGATGCAATTTACTCCTATTTTAATTCAGCAAAAGAGTTCCGTGACGGATTACCGGTTAAGCAAAAGGGAGCAATTCCGTCTTTTTATGATTTATATGTTGATGTACCGGACCATCCGGGTAGTATTTCCGAGGTTACTAGTATACTTGCTAAAGAGGAAATTAGTATTACTAATATTAGAATCATCGAAGTTCGGGAAGATATAATGGGGGTCTTAAGACTTAGCTTCCGCAATGAGGATGATCGCAAGAAAGCACAAATCTGTCTTACCAAACATCAATTTGAATCATTTATCGAAATGTAAGGATGTGATTATTTGTCATCTAAACAATTAGTAACGAACGTATCAAGTCTTAAGGGAACAATTCAAGTACCGGGCGATAAATCGATATCACATCGTGCTGTCATGTTCGGGTCAATTGCAAAAGGCAAAACAACGGTTACCGGCTTTTTACCAGGTGAGGATTGCTTAAGCACAATCAGTTGCTTCAAAAAAATGGGTGTACGAATTCAACAAACGGGTGAATATGTTGAAATTGAATCAGACGGTATTAATGGCCTAAAAGAGCCTAAGGCTATTCTGGATGTTGGTAATTCAGGAACAACGACAAGATTAATGCTTGGTATTTTAGCAACTAGACCATTTCATTCTGTATTAATTGGCGATGAATCTATCGCGAAAAGGCCGATGGGTAGGGTAACGAACCCGTTAAGACAAATGGGGGCGGTTATCGATGGACGTGAAAACGGTATGTACACCCCCCTATCTATTAGAGGTGGAGATACAGTTGGAATACAGTATAATTCCCCTGTAGCAAGCGCCCAAGTCAAATCTGCGATATTACTCGCCGGTCTTGGCTCAAAAGGAGTGACAACTGTTACGGAACCGGCATTATCAAGGGATCATACCGAAAGGATGCTTGAAGCATTTGGCGCAACAGTCATACGTGACGGTTTATCCGTCTCCATTGAAGGCGGCCAAACACTATCAGCAATGGATATTGAGGTACCTGGAGATATATCCTCTGCTGCGTTTTTCTTAGTTGCTGGGGCGATTGTACCAAATAGTCGAATCACCCTTAATAATGTAGGGATGAATCCAACCCGAACAGGGATTGTAACAGTTTTACAAAGAATGGGTGCAGAATTGGAGATCACAAATGAACGAATTGTCAACGGTGAACCGGTTGCAGATTTAACGATTTCAACTTCAAATCTTACAGCAACGGAAATAAGCGGTGATATTATTCCGACATTAATTGATGAAATCCCTATTATTGCACTTCTAGCCTCGCAGGC
>JAEWMK010000430.1 GCA_023457235.1 Bacillota bacterium | reverse complement strand
CAACTGAATCGTCCCTGTTTTTAAAGGCAAAAGATCCAGCATTAAATGAATCAGCGTCGATTTTCCGGCGCCATTTCTGCCGACTAGTGCACATAATTCATTTTTTTCGACAACGAGACTAACAGAATCTAAAACCTTTTTTTTCTGATAGGAATGTGATACATCACGGATTTCGATCATACTCTATCACCCTTTCCTTTTAATAAAATACTGAATACGAAAGAAAGAGCCACCCAGACAATGACATTAATAACGATAAACATAACAGGCGACGCCCAAACCATTTTTTCCATTAGGCGTGACATGTGATCTGTCGAAAATACTCCTAATGATGTTTCTAAATAGAACGGAATGGCATGGATTGGATCTAAAAAGAAAAAGATTGAAAATAGCTGTACATTATCATAGGTTACGCTAGGCAGAAGATATAAAAACAATAAATCTGCCAAATACACAAATAAAAACCATGTAAAAATATTTGCGCCGATCAGCTGCATTCTAGTATTGCAAATACTCCCTAAAAATAAGCCGATCTGATTAAAAATGATAAGTAAAAATATCACCGATACCAGAAAAGCCATAAAATGACTAACATTAAAATAGAAGAAAAACTTCATGACTACCGCAAACACAAAGTACCAGACAATAAAAACGCCTAAAATGACAGATTGAACAGCCATACTCTTTTTTAGTAAAAAGCTTAAATACGATTCCTTTTTCGTCGTTAAGATCATCAACGTTTTTAATTCTTTTTCTTGTATAATAGAAAAGGATGCAATAAAAATACTTAATAACGGTAAAATAAAGATATTCATTTCATATAAAGAAAGAAGAAAAACAGTAAAACCATGCTCAGACGGTAATGTACGTGCTTCTAGTAAAATAAAAATTGATAAAAGAATGACCATAAGAAGTGCTAGCCAAATCCCTTTACCCCTCGATTGCTCCTTCCATTCCTTCCAAATATAATTCATTACGCTCTTCTCCTTTTTCTTTTCCAGTAAACACTACCTAATATAACCATTAATAGCAAAATAATAATATAGAGATTATTATTTTCGTTTATTGTTCCCTTTTCCACTAAAGGAAATTGATCGGTAACCATGACTTCCTTTTTATTTAATACTTCATTCATTTTTTCATAAACTTTTATTGCCGGACTTTTTAAAAATAAATAAGCTAATTCATTATCCTCTACTAGTTGATAAAGTGAGGATTTATATTCAACAGGGTAATCGCCGATTCCATTTTGATCGAGGTCAAGCACTGAAATAGAATTCCCCCAATAGTTTCCTTTGCCATTTTCAGACCATTGATTATTATCTTTCCCGCCAAATGTCAGCACGGTGGCGATATTATTTGAAAATCTGTTGCCACTGAATACTTGGTCTGCAGAAGATGCCCACACTTCAACACCTATTTGGTTTTGTAAAAATTCATTATCTTTGACAATCGCTTTTTGGGATTGGTCAAAATAGATGCCTCGTTGATTTTGAAAAAAGAGATTTTTAGTTATAACTGTGTCGTTTGTTGATTGCATCAAGAGTCCGTATGAACGTGTTCCTTGATTTAGGATAAATTGGTTGTTTTCTAAAATCGTTCCCCTAGATTCCATGATGGCTGCTCCGCCAATATTGTAGCTGAATTTATTTTTTGTAAATTTGTTTCTATCTGAATACATATAATGCAAACCATATCTTGTATGCTGAATTTCATTTCCTGTTGCGAAATTTTCATGGGAATAATCAAAGAATATTCCATCGCGTGTTCCTTCAATATAATTATCTACAAGTTCATTTTGATGGGAATAATAAAGTTGAATACCATTCCCTTGACCGGCTATCTCACCGTTTTTCTTGCCAATAACCGTCACATTACTGACCTTATTATGATGGGATTGGCTTAAATAAACGCCATGAAAACTATCGGTGATTTTTATTTGATCAACAATATTCCCGTCTTTCATAAGCTTTATGCCTGCATATTCCTCACCTGAATTTCGATCATGACCGCTATTCATAACCGAAAAGTTTTTCAAGGTAACATTAGAAGCTTTTACAGTGATGACATTCCCTTTTCCCTCGCCTTTTATAACGGTTTCTTTCGTGCCAATGATGGTAATTGGCGAAGAAATAACAATGTTCCCTTCATAGGTTTTATCTTCAAGTTGAAGCGTACCATTCTCTGGGGTTTGATCAATTAGATCTTGAAGCGATTCTTCGGCATAACCGACGTTGCTTCCTAGTAAAAGGCCTAAAAAGCCAACAATGACAAAGGCTTGGATTTTCACCAGTAGAGGTGAAATCCGAAGTCTTTTGTTATTGATTTGCACCCTGCTACTATTCAATTTTATGAAGTTTGTAATTAAGGTGCCGTTTTTCCTAATCATTGCGCTCTATCCTTCCATAAGGGAATAATCATTAGAATAAATGCAATCCCAATCATAAAAAATCCTGTCGTAAAATAACTGTGAGTCACAAAATTAGCAATTGTATTTTCTCCAATGATTGGCGGTACAAATGGCGGTACATCGATTGGAGCCATAGGATCCAAATTTGTTCCATAGCTTTTCAGCCAGCGATGTATATCATAAACACCTAAAGCACCGCCGATGACGAATAAACCGATTAATCCAATTAATAATTTTTTGTTACGTAAAATCCCAACAACTAGTGTTAATAAAGCTAATCCGCCAATGATGTAAGGTAAATAGCTTAATTCAGGAAAGTTCTCTTCACTAAATTCTTTCATGCCGATGTAGTGGTTTAAACCATTAATGATTGATACATCATTTGCATCTTCTAATTTATATGGATACACAATAATATCGAGTCCCTCTGGATATTGTGGCGCATAAAATTTCATTCCCCACCATGGGAAGAAGATAGAAGTAACAAATAATCCTGCTGCAATAATTAATAATGCCATAGAAGGTACAGATAGCTTCTTAGACATACCCATCACCCCATAATAGTTTTTTAAAAAGACACGACTTGCCACCCATAATGGTGGAAGTCGATGTCTTTCTTACACTGATATCCACAAAAGTTTGCATCATATCAGTGTAAAAAAGGGGGAGTACCAAAAAGTACTCCCTTATCTGTTTAATTTTTTGGTTTAACTAATAAGTAACCATTCATTTCTTGGTGTAGCGCTGAACAGAAGTTTGTACAATATAGTGGATATGTTCCAGCTTTGTCAGCTTTAAATGTAATTGTTTCTGTTTGACCAGGCTGCACTTCAAAGTTTAGATCATATTTGTTAATTGCAAAACCATGTGTAATATCTTCATCGAAGTCGATATTTGTTAAGTGAATTGTTACTTCGTCACCTTCATTTACTTCAATAACATCTGGACGCTCGGATTTAGCATCAAAGATAAATCTTGAGCGCATTGCAATACCGTAAACATTTACTTCATTGCCCTTACGTTCGATTCTAGTTTGGTCTTGACTGTATACTGCATTTGGGTTTGATTCATCTTTTTCGTATATTTCGACAGTTTTAATCTTGTCTGCTTTAATCATTTGAGCATAGTGAGGCTCTGGGTTAACTGGTGCAGATAGAATAACTTCCATCTTAGGTCCAGTTAAGTCGATTAATTGCATTGATTCTGGATGTGAAGGACCAACAGATAAGTATAAATCCTTCGCAATTTTGTTTAATGCAATAATATACTTACCATCTGGTGATGCTGAGTCACCTTCTGCCGCAACTGAATGACCTGGTGAATATTGAACAGGTACGCGGTCTAAAGTTTCCCCAGTATTAGGGTCCCACTTAACGATTTCTGAAGAAATGAACATTGTTGTGTAAGCCATTCCCTTGTCATCGAATTGTGTGTGAAGTGGTCCAAGAGCATTTTCAGGGTTTACTTCGCGTTCCATTACAGAATCATAATTTAATACTGGCATACCATATTTTTCGCCAGAGAAATCTTTATTTTCAATTGCTTCAAATGCTTTTTCAAATGAATATACTGTCATTGCCGGTGCAAGTTTACCAGAAGCGATAAATCTTGTACCGTCTGGTGTTACGTCAACACCGTGTGGTGATTTTGCAACTGGTACTAAGTAGATTCCACCTTTATGTTTTTCAGGGAAGATGATCTTTTGCCCGTTAATTTCTTCGTATTTACCTTCTGCAACCATTTTTTCAAGCTCTTTCCAGTTAAAGAGCACAATAAAGTCACGGTCTGCTTGAGACGCGTTGATTTCCATTGTAGTTGTTGATTCTTCCGTATTATAAGTTGTAATTACAGCCCAACCATGTGAAGGACCTTTCCCGGCATCTGATAAGTCATAGCTCCATGGTGGAAGCGCAACTTGCCAAGACACTCCAAGTTTTTCATTTTTCTCATTAAGTTGAACAGCACTCATAACACCGTAATATTTTTGGCTGTACTCATCTAATGAAGCATAAGCGCTGCCTAATGGTACTGAGAAGCGAGTTGGTAAGAAGACATACTCTGAATTTTCAGTAACGAATGCTGCACAGTGTGGTCCACTCGTATTTGGTACTTCAATAATATCCTTTACAGTAAATGTTTCTAAATCCATTACTGCAGCACGGCTATTTGCTACGTCGGTTGCAAACATATATTTACCGTCATATTCACCTTTTGTTTCTGAGAATGCTGGATGGTGGAAGTCACCCCATGTATAGCCACCCATTAATTTCTTAGAATGTTCAGACCATCCATAACCAGTTGCTGAATCTTGAGAAAAGACTGGTACTGTACGAATATGTCTCATTGACGGAACACCATAGACAAACAATTGTCCTGAGTGGCCCCCTGAAGCAAATAAATAATATTCATCTTGCTCGCCAGTTGGTACATAAACCTTTTCAGCATTAGTTTTTGCTGATGAAGATGTGTTGGCAACTGGTCTTGGGCCGACTTCCGTCTGTGCGAAGAAAACAGTTGATGCCAATACACCTGCAACTAAACCAGTTATGGCAGGGATAATACCTTTTTTCATTAAACGCACCTCCTATTATTTTTCACTAGCAATTTTTAATGATTCAACAATTTTATTTATTTCATCATCTGTCAATGGATTACCACCGATCACTGATGACATTACCGCTGATGTTGGTTCTTTTAAGAATTCATTAATTGGTTTTCCATGCTTACCTTCAACATTCACATATGCTTGTGATAAATCAGGACCTGTAGCTCCACCTTGTAAACCAAGATTTTCTACAGAGTGGCAAGCAAGGCAACCCTTCTGATTGAAAATCTCCCCTTCTGGAGATACGGCTGGTGCAGGTGCTTCCACTTTTTCTTCTTCGGCTGTATTTTGAGATTGTTCCGTAGCCGCATTATCTGGTGTTGCAGCTTGGTCTTGTGAGCCGGATTGACTAAATAAATAGCCACCACCAAATCCCACTAATGCGAAAACAAAAAAGATTATAATTGCATTTTTCATCTTGTCCCCCCCTTTCAGGATGATTGATTACGACCCTATCTTAATTGCTAAAAAGCAAAAAACATGTGATAAATATCACACAACGTCAAAATTTGACACGATTTCACATTTCTTTCACATCTCATTCACAAAACTGACGAAATTATTTCACGAATCCCCCACTATTTCGTTTAAATTAGCTTGAAAAATATAATTTTCCGTGAAAATAAAAAAACTAGCTTCCATTTGGAAACTAGTTGAAAAATAAGGTTTATCACATTAGTAACAGTGAATAAATTTACCACTATTTATTATTTTGTTAAAGCTTTTAAGTCAGAAATAATTTCTTCATAAGGAACTTCGAGTCCGTTATAACCTTTGACAACAATGCCTTCTTGATTAATCAAAAAGATCTTTGTGCTGTGAATGAATTGATCTGTACCTGGTTCTGCTTCTGCTAATGTTTTAAATGATGATTTAGCAATAGCCTTTATTTCTTCTTCTGTATACCCAGTTAGAAAGTTCCAGTTTGAATGGTCAGCTTGAAATTTACTTGCAAATTCTTTTAAGTTTTGCGGAGTATCCCTGGTTGGATCCACACTGAAAGACACTATTTCTGCATTAATTTTTTCATCGGCCATTTGTTGTTGAAGCTTCGCCATATTGGCAGTCATTGGCGGACATACTGTGTCACAATTAGTAAAAACAAAGTTCGCAAGCCAGACCTTTCCTTTTAAATCTGACAGACCAAGTTGTTGATTATCTTGATTAGTAAAAGAGAAATCTGCCATAGGCCAATCATAGGTAGCTTCAAATTTTGGTTGACCACAAGCAGTCAAGGCTACTAAAGAGAATACTACTAATAAAATTCCAAGTTGAATGCGCCATTTTTTCAAATTCATATTTTTCCTCCAAATATTGATTTTTCAATCTTAATACTATCAAAGATTATACCAAATATATTGTTTTAAATAACATTATATTTGAAAATTTCATTTACTACTTAAAAATATTAATACTATTCTTATAAGTTTAATCACTTTACGTTTTCTTTTTTACACCCTATAATAATTTTTGATATTCACCATGAACTATTTTTATAGAGGAGCGAATAAAAATGAGAAAAACATTACTTGCTGTTTTTTCTGTTTTCCTAATACTAGCTTTAACTGCATGTGGTGGAAACGGTGGCAACAGCGATAAAAATGAGGCCGGCACAACTACTCCAGAAGAAAATACGGCTACGGAAAAACAAGTATTAAAAATTGGAGCAATTCCTGACCAAAATGCATCAGATTTAAATAGAAGCTTTGGTGCCATGGCAGACTATCTTAGTGAAAAAACGGGACTTGAGGTTGAATATGTGCCATCCATTGATTATGCTGCACTAATCACTGCATTTCAGCGTGGTGAAATTCAATTAGGCTGGTTTGGCGGACTTACCGGTGTACAAGTTCGAAATGTTGTACCAGAGGCTGAAGCAATTGTTCAAAGACCACGAGATGAGCAATTCCATTCCGTATTTATAGCTCAAAACGATTTACAAATTGATAGCTTAGAGGATTTAAAAGGATTAAGCTTCACGTTTGGTAGTGAAAGTTCAACATCCGGCCATTTAATGCCGCGTTACTTTATGGAGGGAGCCGGAATAAACCCTGATCAAGACCTTGATGGCATACCGAATTATTCCGGTTCACATGATAAGACTTACAAATTAGTTGAGTCAGGTGCTTTCCAAACAGGAGCTTTAAATGAAGCAGTTTGGGAAACAGCTGTAGCTGAAGGCAAAGTTGATGTAAATAAAGTAAAGGTTTTTTATACAACGCCATCGTACTATGACTACCATTGGGTTGTCGGCAATGTTGACGAAGTATTTGGTGAAGGAACAAAAGATAAACTAAAACAAGCCCTTCTTTCTATGAATGAAGAGCAAAAGGATATTCTTGACTTATTTGCCACGGGTAAATTTATCGAAACAAAAAATGAAAATTATGCTGCTATAGAAAAGGTTGCTAAGGAATTAGGCATCATTAAGTAGAAGGTGAAAGCATGTCGTTTCAAAACGAACAATTTATTTTAAAAAATATCGAGAAAAGGTATGGGGAGAATAGGGCACTATCTTCCCTTTCTCTTTGTATTCAAAAAGGGGAACGAATCGCATTAATTGGTCCAAGTGGTGCCGGTAAATCTACATTATTAAATATATTAGCAATGATTATTCAACCAGATGCCGGAGAATATTGGCTGGACGGGATGTCGTCTTCACAATATAAAGCCGGCAAAATACTTGCACGTAAACTTGGTATTATCCGCCAGCAGTTCGATCTAGTACCTAACTTGCCGGTTATTCATAATGTCCTTGCAGGTCGTTTAGGTGAGTGGGGATTTTTCAAATCGGTTCTATCATTTTTTATTCCACAGGATAAAAATATGGCTATTCGTGCATTAGAAAGAGTCGGGCTATTAGAAAAAATGTATGAAAAAACAGCTAATCTTTCCGGCGGGCAGCAGCAGCGTATTGCACTTGCACGCCTACTAGTGCAGCGACCTGAAATTATTCTTGCAGATGAACCAGTTGCTTCCCTCGATCCCGCCCGTGCTGATGATATTATTTCGAAGTTGGTCCAATTGGCGGGGGAAGAAAACCAAACCTTAATTACTAGCTTGCATTCCGTTGAACTGGCTACAAAATATTTTGACCGTATTATCGCGTTAAGAGAGGGGAAAATTTTCTTTGACCTTCCTACTAATAAAGTAACTGAACATATGTTAACCGATCTTTACAATTTAATGGAGTTGAGAGAAGATGCTTACGAAGCCTCCATTCCATAAAAAGACGATCTTAACAATAATCATGATCGTAGTATTTGCTTGGAGTTTATTTACGGTACAATGGGGGCCTGACCTTCTTCATTCCGGCGGAAAAGCAACCACCATGCAAATCCTTGAAGGTATGATCAAACCTGATTTCTCTCCAGAAATTATTAATTTAGCAATCATTTCCTCCTGGAGAACATTGGCCTATGCAACAGCCGGAATGTCGTTAGCCGTTTTGTTCGGTGTTGTGTTCGGTGTGTTGGGCTCTGGAGTTGTTGCTTCGAAACCATATAGTAAAGCGATGTTCATCACCTCCTTTCGCGGTATTTTAGGATTCATGCGGGCGATTCATGAACTTGTCTGGGCTTGGTTGTTTGTAGCAGCATTCGGTTTATCCCCATTCGCGGCCATTTTTGCAATTGCGATTCCATATGGCGGCATCCTAGGCAGAATTTTTGCGGATATGTTAAATGACGTTCCTGAAGAACCAATCAAGGCATTAAAAGCAAGTGGCGCCTCACAGCTGCAAATAATATTGTACGGATATTTTCCAATAGCTGTTGGTGGAATGATCAGCTATGTGATGTATCGCTTTGAGTGTGCGATCCGTTCATCAGCAATCATGAGCTTT
Source organism: Bacillota bacterium (assembly GCA_023457235.1). Lineage (GTDB taxonomy): Bacteria > Bacillota > Bacilli > Bacillales > Bacillaceae_J > Schinkia. Next base: position 17,815 of record JAEWMK010000430.1, on the reverse strand, counting down.
ATCGGTTTAGGGGGGCTTGGTTACCAAATCCAACTATCACTTGATGATTTAAAATACGATGAAGTTTGGACATTCATGTTCTTTTTAATTGCCCTTGTTTTACTGATTGATTTTTGGAGCCAAGTTTTACGAAAGAGGTTGGTGGCATGAGAAACGAAAATAGACATAAGCGCCCGGCCAGAATCGGTGTGATTCAGCTATCAGTTTTGTTACTCTTTGCCCTTGTTCTTAGCTCCTGGCTTTTCATATTCGTTGGCGAGGATGCCAATCTATTTGATTTATTTTCGGAAGAAAATTTGGTGTATATGAAGGAATTTTTTAATGGATTGGCTGGTTTAGGGGAAGAAAATCCCGCTTTCTTAAGTAAAGAAAGCTGGCTTGAGGCATTTAAGCTTTCTGTTGAAACCTTGCAAATGAGTATTATGGCGATTGGGTTTTCGGTCATTATTATGGTTTTAACGGTGATTCCAGCTACCCGAAATGTTGCTAATGGATCATTAACCTTATCAAGAAAATGGTATGGAAAAATAGTATATGGAATTATTCGTGGTTGTTATATTTTTTCAAGATCTGTCCCGGAATTAATATGGGCGATGATTATTATTTTTATTTTTAAACCTGGGATTCTACCTGGGGCTATTGCCTTGGCGCTGCATAACTTTGGTATATTGGGCAAGCTTTGTGCAGAGGTGATTGAGGATGTTGATACGAGACCGATACGAAGTCTAGCCTCTTCCGGTGCCGGAAAAGCACAGATGTTTATTTATGGTGTTATCCCAACTGTATTGCCTCAGTTTATTACCTATATTTTATACCGATGGGAAGTTATTATCCGCACAACCATTGTTGTCGGCTTTGTTGGAGCCGGCGGTTTGGGTCAAGCCTTTAAGCTGAGTATGAGCTGGTTCCATTATTCTGATATAACGTTGTTTTTGATTTGCTATGTGCTGTTAGTGGTTTTGACGGATTCGATTTCAGAAGGGATTCGGAGGTTTATTAAATAGTAATAGTAAATTAGTGCGTTATTATTAATCAAATCGTGGCGCAGACTCGTTTGATTATCAATTCTACGGAGTTATCAGTAATCAAACCGTGGTGCTAACACATTTGATTATCGATTCCGTGGAGTTATCAGTAATCAAACCGTGGTGCCAACACATTTGATTATCGATTCTATGGAGTTATCAGTAATCAAATCGTGGCGCTAACATGTTTGGTTATGGATAAAACATGAATATAACCAAAATTAAAGGAAGACCAAACTATTTTGCGTTCGGTCTTCCTTTTTCTGATTCAGCCGAAGCACAGCAAATCCACTAGTTTTTCCCTAACACAATTCCTGTTGCATCGATCTTGTGCAGAATTTCAAGTTCCTCGCTAGTTGGTTCGGGAATATAGCTCCAGTTTGGATCGATTTCGATTTCAAAGCTGCTGTTTTCTTGAATATCTGCTAATGTAACGCCTTCGTATAAGTTAAGCAGCTTCATCCGTTTGGTTTCCTCTGAAAAACCGTAGACACCTAATTGTGTAATGACACGATATGGGCCGGTATTTTTCGGCAGCCCATGCTTCTCACGCTCACCCGGTCCTCGGAAGTAGCCTGGGCTTGTAAAGAAATCAAGCTTTTCAACGAATTTACGCTTATCCTGACTCATTAAAATGATATTTCTCCAGCAAAATGAAGCGATATCTGCTCCTCCACCAGAACCAGGAAGACGTACTTTTGTATCCTCCCATGTCCCGATTAATGTTGAATTTAAATTACCGTAAGCGTCAATTTGGGCTCCACCTAAAAATCCATATTCAATGAAGCCTGCTTGCGCTAAGCTCATCACATAATCCATAGAGCCGACAATCGTGCCATTTTCAAATGTCATGGATTCACTAACTTGAATAGGCAGACGTTGTGATGGCGTGCCGCCAATACCGCCACCTTCATAGACCGTTAATAATCCGGGAGCATGTGTTTTTTGAGCAAAAATACCTGCTAATAACGGCATCCCTGTTCCTACGAATACACTTTTATCATCCTCTAAAGCTTTTGCGGCTGCAATAATCATTCTGTCAGCAGCAGTTGCTGTTTGTTTTACTTGAGTTGTTGTCATTTTATTGCCCCCCTTGTAGACACTGTTGGATGTGGTAGTGTTCCATTTTCGATATTTTCTAGTTCACGCAACTTTCGAATGCCACCGATTTTCTCCAAGTATTCATAATGGTCTTTTGTTGAACGAATATACGTATCTAAATATTCCTGTACACCCTCATCTGTTGCTGAAGCCTTTAACCATTCCAGCCATTGATCTTCATCGAATGAATATTGGTATGGAACTTGGTTTGGATGGGATCCATATGGTACTTCGACAACGGCATCAACAACAAAGAATGGAATTTTCGTTAAATCAGGACGCTTTTGAATTTCTTCGTCTGACACAATTTTTTCAGCTGTAATAATGACTTTTTTGGCTGCATGTGCTAACTCCACATCAAGTGTAATATTTCCGTCTATTTGGCAATTTCCGTATTTATCAGCACGGTGCACATGGATAATCGCCACATCCGGGTAGCACGCAGGCAATAAATTTATTTTTTCGCCACTAAATGGGTCTTCAATTACCTTTGCCCCACTATAATGAAGGGTGTCAGTCCCAAGCGCCGTTCTTGATGGGAAGAATGGAATTCCTCTTGCAGCAGCTGAGAAACGCCATTGGAATCCGGCATTTGTCATTTCAGACAGGATCTCCAAAGTTCCGTTCTTTACTGCACGGCGTGATGCTGGGCAAAGGCCACGGATTTCGTCACCAAAGCCATAGGCAATTTCAGCCTTTGTAATTAACCCAGCCGCTGCTAATAGCTGCCAGTCATGCTGTGAGCCCTTTGCCGCAACGGTTAAATCGCCGATATTTTGACGGATGATCTCGTATACAGCCGCCATTGGGTTACGAACTGATCCCATGCCGCTAAATACAATATAATCTCCTTGATTAACTCTATGGCTTACTGCCTCTTTTAAAGTAACTCGTTTATCAATTTTCTTTGTTGATTTATTATTTCTTCGATATTCTCTTATTTCATCAGTAGATGCCCAGCCATATAAATATGGATTTTCTTCTTTTACGCTTGTAGTAGTCATCGTAACATTTCTCCCTTCGTTTCTTCTTAGCGGTCTGACCACTGTGCTGGTCTTTTTTCTAAAAATGCACGTATACCTTCTACTGCATCCGGTTTTTGACTGTTTTTCACCATAACATCCGAGCTGTATGTTAAAGCGTCAAAGTCGTTAGAGATTTGTAATTGTGTATATAATTGTTTCTTACCAGCCTCTAAAACTGCTAAACTATGACGAGCAACGGAGTTTGCAAATTTTTCAGTTTCCTCATCCAATTTTTCAAGCGGTACAACTCTATTAATTAAACCATGAATTTTCGCTTCTTCTGCTGTGATGAAGTCTCCTGTAAATAGAAGCTCCGCAGCTTTCTTTCGATCAAGGTTGCGGCTTACGAACACAGCCGGTGTATGACAAAATAGGCCAATTAATGTTCCTGGGGTTGCAAATAATGAGTTATCACTTGCGATCGCAAGGTCAGATGCCGCTACCAATTGTGCACCCGCTGCTGTAGCAATAGCATGCACCTTTGAGATGACAACTTGTGGAATATTTCTGATCTTTTCCATTAGGGCTTGGCATTCTGTAAATAAATTTGCAACATCCTCCACTGGTGCACCGTCAATTTCACGAAGGTTATGGCCTGAACTAAACACTTTTCCTTCTGCTTGAATAATGACAACATTAATTTTTCTTTCATTTGCTATTTCAGTTAACTTAGCATCCAACTCTCTTATTAATTCAAGCGATAGCGCGTTACGTTGCTTATCATTATCTAATGTAATGGTTCCAATTTTTCCATTTTCCTCATACTTAATTAAACTCATAGTAAATCCACCTTTCATATCTGTTTAGTTAGTTTAATTTGTGCAAGACTTTTGCAATTTTCCCTTAATGGAAACTATGCCTATAAAACAAAAGTGGCCTTTCCCCAAGATAAGGAAAGACCACTTCAACATTTATGAGCCTTTCACTTATCTTACTGCTGACGATACATCAGTAGGAATTGGCACCTTCCATCTTATAAAAAGAATGGGGTTGCCGTGGTTTCATAGGGCCTTTCCCTCCACCACTCTGGATAAGCAAAACTTCAAATATTTTATTTTTTGAAAATTATGTTTCTTACTTTATCATCAACTAAAATTTTTGGCAACTCCTTTTTTCAAAAAAGCAAAGATTAATTTTTTTCTAATAATTCTTATTGACAAAGTATGTATTCCTCCCGTACAATCACAATCATAACAAAAACAACCAAATATTGAAACGGATACCTTATCCAGAGAAGGGGAGAGACTGGCTCGATGATCCTTCAGCAACCTTGCAGCAATGCAAAAGGTGCTAACTCCAGTAACAAGTTTTATAACTTTGTTAGAAGATAAGGAAGAGTCGATTTTTTGCCTCTTCCTTGGGAAGAGGTTTTTTAGTTTCAGAAAAAAATCGAGAGGAAGATTCAAAATTATGAAAAAGAGATTAGTAGTTTTAGGTACAGCATTATCATTAACATTAGGATTAGCTGGATGCAATAGCGCACAGGAGGCTAGTAAACCGACAACTCCGGCCGCGGAGCAAACTGGAAGTCAACAACAAACCCAAGAAGTAAAGGATTTCAAAGTTGGTTATCTGCCAACTACAGGACATAGTCTATACTTTATCGCTCAAGAAGAAGGTTACTTTGCTGAGGAAGGTTTAAATGTAACATTGCATTCATTCTCTAATAGTGGAGAAGGAATTAACGCTGTATTGGCCGGCAAACTCGATGTTGGTACATTCGGAACAGCAGCACCGCTTGCTTTCGAAGAGCAAGGCGCAGACTTAGTGTTCTTCGGCGGACAAATGGGTACTGGTGCCGGTGTTGTTGCAAAAGGCGATCTTGCTAAGGAATTGGAAGATCCAGCAAACTTCAAAGGAAAAAAAGTAGCAACTGTGAAGCTTGCCACTGGTGATGTTGTTTGGAGAGGCGCGCTATATGACGCGGGCCTTGATTGGGAGAAAGATGTAACCATCGTTGAAATGAATTCACCAGCTGATGTTATTGTAGCAGTTAATAAAGGCGAAGTAGATGCAGGCGTTGTTTGGGTTCCTTTCGTTGAAAAAGCGAAGCAAGAGGGTTTAACAATCGTAGAATACACAAACGAATATTATGATAATCATGTGTGTGGACGCTTAATTTCAAGTCCTGCCAACTTTGAAAAAAACTATGAATACTACGTTAAGTTTTTAAAAGCGATGATCAAGGCTGAAAAATTCGAACAAGATCAAAACAATAAACAAAAAGTAATCGAAGATGTTACTAAATACGTTCAAGTGGACCCAGAAATCATCGAGAAAGATCTTTACAGCGGTTATTTAGACCAAACCGTTGATCCAAACAAAAAAGCAATCGTGGCAATGAGAGACACAATGGTCAATATCGGCTACTTAAAAGAAGAAAAAGACATTTCTTCCTTAATTCAAATCGAAGCTTATAAAGAGGCATTAGATCAATTAACAAAAGCTGAGCCAAATGATTCATTTTATCAAGAACTGGGAACGCGCTTCAAGGAAAACAATCTATAGGAGTTGTGTTTATGAGTACATTATATTTTGAAGATATCGATGTTAAATATGAAAAAACAGATCATTATGCATTAAAAAACTTAAATCTTACAATCCAATCGGGCCAAATCGTTTCATTAATTGGCCCATCCGGATGTGGGAAATCCACAACACTCAATCTGGCATCAGGTCTATTATCACCAACATCAGGTACTGTAAAAATTGATGATAGCGAAATTTCCGGCCCTGGGCTAGACCGTGGAGTAGTATTCCAAAGCTACTCCCTATTCCCTTGGATGACCGTGCTCGAAAATATTACCTTCGCTTTAAAACAAAAATCGAAAGAACCAAAGGAGGTAATTACTAAAAAAGCGATTCAAATTCTTGAAAAAGTCGGTTTAGATGATAAAGCACAAAAGTCTTTTCCATCTGCTCTTTCCGGTGGAATGCAGCAACGGGTTGCCATCGCTCGGATGTTTATCTTGGATGCACCAGTGTTTTTAATGGATGAACCTTTTAGTGCCGTCGACGAAATTACAAGAAACCAGCTTCAAGATTTGTTATTAAAGCTTTGGGAGGAAGGGGAAACGAAGAAAACCGTCCTCGTTGTTACCCACAATATTGATGAAGCTATTTTTCTATCGGACCGGGTTGTAGTTCTTCATGATGGCCAAATCCAAGAGGATATTGTCATCCCTTTTAAACGACCAAGAGACCGATTCAATATTGACCAAGAGGAAGCATATACAAAAATTCGCCGCGAACTATTAAAAGCTGTTTCCGGAGAATACTAGGAGGCATCAAAATGAGAAATTTAATTCTAGGCAGTGAAAAAAAACGAGCAACAGCAGATATTATCATCATTGTTTTATTAGTCTTTATAGCTTGGGAGCTTTTAACAAAACAGCTTGGACTTTTATCAGAATTCCTATATCCATCCCCGCAATCTGTGTTTACTCAATTTAGAGCAGATGGTGCGGAGTTACTTGTTCATTTAGTGGCATCTATCAAACTATTAGCTAGCGGATTAATTTTAGCAATCGCGTTTGGAATTCCATTAGGAATTTTTACAGCATCGAATAAGCGTCTTGAATTTGTAGTTAGGCCGATTGCCAATGTATTGTCACCGATCCCGCCGATCGTTTGGGTGCCGTATGCCATTGCGATACTGCCATCGTTTCAAGCATCATCAACCTTTATCATCTTTATCGGTGGTTTTTGGCCTATTTTTATAAATACATTAAATGGTGTAACAAATATTGATTCAAGATACATTAAATCTGCACAAACACTAGGATTAGATCAATATACCATGATCACTAAAATTATTATTCCGGCAGCATTGCCTTCGATTTTTTCAGGAGTACAGGTCGGTTTAGTATTATCGTTTATTTTGTTAACAGCAGCAGAAATGATTGGGTCCTCTGCCGGCATCGGTTTTTATGTAAAATTAGCAACAGATTACGGCAATTATACAAAAGTAATCACTGGGATTATTTTTATCGGCATCATCGTAACTGTGATCATGACTTTGTTTCACAAACTTGAAAAACATTTGCTCCGCTGGAGAAGTTAAGGAAGGTCTGTCATTATGCATCTGCATGTGACAGTCCTTTTTTGTTATTTTGACTAATTTTTATCTAAAGGCGAAGAAAAAGGTGGCAATATATATTAAAATAACCATATAGATAGCAATCGTAGAGAGGAGAAATAACTAGCTATGACAAAAAGAATTATTTTATTACTATGTTTAACTCTATTACTAGTCCCTATTACTACTCATGCAGAGCACGTTTATAATGAAGAAAACGGATATCATTATTATTTTGATAATTCAAGCGGATTTTACATTCGTTTAGATAATCCTAGAAAAAATAATATTAGTACGAACATCATTGATGAGCTGACTTTTACGGTTTATTGGTATGACAAAGAAAATAGACAACCATACTTCGGCTATGACGAAATTAACAATGGGTATTTCGCAATAGATACAAAAGAGAAACATTTAAAAATAACGAAGCAACTATACAATCATGTGTATACAATTCACGACTTAGATACAAAACTTACTCAAACAAAAACTGGATACAAAATACCAATTGAAATAAAAAACTATGACTCTACTGACACTTCATATCGAAATTTTAGAGGGCAAAGCGGAAAAATAGACATAGAGTTAAACTATTATCACGTAGACCATACAAATGCAAAGTATTACGTTGATTTTGTAGCGGGGAAAGATATAAAAATGTTTGGCGACAAACTAATGCTCCGCTTCCCTATAAACAGCTACATAGCAGATAATAGCTTGTACCAATCTGTATTATTAGATCAAAGGCTTATCATCGATGTTAGAGAAAAACCAATGCCATCTGATAACTATTTATTTTTGAGCCAACAATTTACAGTCGATGATGCTACTAGAAGCCTATTTGCAGAGCCTAACACATCCGGGGATATTACAATCGCATATGATGGGGTAGTACCAAAAGCAATGGAAGGATATAATCTTGCTGTTTTAAAAAATGTTTCTGGCAAATGGGTACCCATCGGTGGAATCGTTGATAGCAAAAAGAAAACAGTCACGGCAGTTTTCGATGATTTCGGAACATATGCTATCGGTTTAGTCTATAAAGATTATGGACTAGAACAACATTGGGCCAAAAAGGAGGTCCTTGGATTAGCATATAAAGGGATTATTCAACCTGAAATAAATAATAAAGATCTTTCTCTATTATCAAACCTAGATAAACCAATTAATCGCTTTACCTATACTGTTCTTCTTTCAAGAGCACTTGGTTTCCAACCAATGGACTACACGGGTGTATTCTCAGATATCGAGGAAACAAATTATAGTCAGGATGAATTAGATTATCTAATGGCCGGAGTAATGAATGGCCTTGTATATGGAAAGGAATCAAATTTACCAGGATACATGATTATGGAACCGGACAAACCTTTAACTCGCGAGGAAGCTGTTGCTTTTTTATCAAGGGCAATTAGCCTTAATTCCCAAGCAGATCAAAAAAAGACAACATCAAAGTTTACTAAAAAGAAAAAAGGTGCTGAAGAAGAGGATAATCCAAAAGCTCGGCTACAAAAGGTATATAAAGATGCCAATAAAATTTCCGAATGGGCCGCAGATGCTGTACTTCAAGTAACAAATGAAAAATTGATAAATGTGTCAGCTGGAAATTTCAATCCAAAGGCTATGATGACAAATGGAGAAGCTTTGTCAATGATTTACAAATTAATGGAAGCTAAAAAATTGAAATAGTTTAAATGACACTAATTCTAATTTACGACAGAATTAGTGTTTCCCTTAAGAAGAATACTAGTTTTCGCAAAAAAATGTTGGAAAATGAAACCATTCCGCAAAAGTTTTCGTCTATAATAGAGGATGACTAGTAATCAATGAAAAAGGAGGAAATCTATAATGAAAAGATGGAAAAAACCAATCAGTGCAATATCTGCTGGTTTACTTATTACAGGTGTACTATTTACTTCGTCAGTAGATGCTTCGCAAGCGAAAAAAAAAATTGAGGCCCATTACCAAAATATAAAAATTGTAAACAACGGCTTATCAGTTACGATTGACCCTCAGACTGAGCCATTTATAGTTAATGGTACGACTTACATACCGCTTAAAATGATGGGGGAGTTATATAATAAGAATATTGTCTGGAATGGGGCAACTCATACGATTACTGTGACGGATAAAACACAGCCAATTAACCAATCCGTTGTTACTTCTTTAACAGCGCAAATCGCTGAAAAAAATGCCAAAATCACACAGCTTCAAGCTGAATTGGACAAATTAAAAGCAGAACAAACAAAGAAAAATTATGATCTTGATGATTTAGAAGCCGAGTTAAATGATGACTATGGGGATTATAATGATATCGATGATATTGAAATTTTCTTAAGCGGAGATGAAGACGATATTGATGTCCGCATTGATGTAAATGCTACTGACTGGAAAAATCTAACGGACAGTAAGAAAAAAGGATTTCTTCAAGACATCATTGATGACATTTTAGATGAATTTGACGACGCTGATATAAAAGGTACCATCAAAAATGAAAAAAATGGGGAGCAATTAGCTACTTTTGACACTGATTCCAATGATAAAGTGAGACTTGTAGCTGCTGGACTTGATTTAGATGATTTGGAAGACGAATTGAATGATGATTATGATGATTATTATGCTGATCTTGATGATGTGGATATAACATTATCAGGTAATAAGAATAATATCGACATAATAATTGAGGTCGAAGGCGATGACTGGAAAGCATTAGCTAAGTCTAAAAAGCTCAATTTCCTTCAAGATATCGCTGACGATATTTTAAGAGAATTTAAGGATGCTTTCATAAACGGAGTTATTAAAGACGATGATACTGGAAGCAGATTGGATACATTCTATGCTGATGGCGACGATGATGGGGATGTAGCGATCGATTAGTTTGTAAAAGACAAATAAAGAAGGGACTAGTCTAATTTATGACTGTCCCTTCCTTTTACTTTTCCTTCAATAATTCAATTTCTTCTTCTACTTTCGCTATTCTTAAAAGCTGTGTATCCAAACGCTTGTTTAATTTACCGACAAAGTCGACGGAGGTTTCGATTACATCCACTCCATTTCCATGAAGACATTTATTTTCCTCAATCCGTTCCAATATTTCTTTTATATCCGTTAAATCGATTTGGTTCACACTTACATAATGTTCAATGCTATCCATCTTTTCTATTCTTGCCAGCCGGGATTCAATAGTTTGCAGCTTGGTCATTATATTTGAATTCATTTGATTTAGTAATTTTAAAATTTCGTTTATTGTTTGTTCCATGGTTTACCCCTCCGATGTTAAACATAGCCCTAAGATAATTATTTACTTCACTTCAAAAATTATCCTTATCCATCATTCCAAACTAGTTAAGTATTCTATATTAAAGTTATACAAATTTGCGAAAAAAAAGAGTGACATTAGTCACTATTTATTTGAACCTTTTGTGAAGATAGACTATGAAAGATCATTCCAAGGACGATAAGGCCAAGTCCAACTAGAGCAACAGCTCCCGGAACGGCAACACCTAATAACAGCATTTCGCCAATGACAGCAAAGATAATTTCCCCGGATTGTGTCGCCTCAACAGCAGCGAGCTGACGAGGGCTTTTGCGGGCAAGATCCGTTGCATAAAAAAACAGCACCGTGGCGATGAGTCCTGAAAAGATGGCAACGATAAAAGACTGAAACAGCTGATTATTAGAAGGAGCACCATGTATAAAGAACCCTATCATAGACAGTACAAACCAAAATGGGAGGCTGGCAATCGTCATCCCTAATACTCTTTGAAAAGTATCTAACCTGCCATCACATATTTGCATCATTTTTCTATTTCCGAGTGGATAAGCAAATGCGGCAATTATGACAGGCATGGCACTTAACAGCATAGAACTAAACTGAACCTGTGTGGCTTGCTGAAGTTGAATAACTATAACACCAATTAAAATAAGTGAAGAAAATTTCAGCTCATGTAACGGTATTTTTTCCTTTTGCAGAAAAGGGACAAGTAAAGACCCTGCAATGATTGTTGTCTGCCAAGTACCCGCAACAAGCCAGCCCGGACCAAAGGCGGCAGCAAATGTGATAGGTGTATAAAACAGCCCAAAGCCAATTGTACTCCATAGGAGCCATTCAAATGGCTTTTCTTTTATCTCTTGAAAGACAGGCTTCATATTTCCCCTAAGCCCAACGATCAGTAGTAGAAATGGGATCATGAATAGATACCGTAAAGATGCGCTCCAAATCCAGCTCCCCCCACTTAAATCCATCGATCTATTCAAAATAAAAGTCGAGGCAAAAAAGAAAGAGGCAACAATTCCAATCAATATCGCTTTCAAAGACCAAGTCCCCCAGTTTAAATCAGATAAAGTTTTTTTAATATTTTAAATATACCTCAATCACTGTCATTATAGAAGAAAAAAACTGAGGATAGTTTATACCCTCAGTAAAAAATTAATATAAGATTATACTCAACTAATTAATCTATTCGGATTTTCTCCCAGTACCACTTCCGCAATATTAACGGCATGGTCTCCAATGCGTTCAAGATTGCTTATATAATCAACGAAAATAACTCCCGATGCACCAATACAGGTTCCCTCATTCAATCGTTTAACATGCTTCTTTCTTAATTCACGTTCCATATTATCAATTAATTTTTCTTTTCTTACTACGTCTTTTGCAAGTACACGATCTTTTGTTTCGAGTGCATTAATCGCTTCTTTAACAGTGGTAATTGTCAAGTTAAACATTTCGTCAATATCCTGCATCGCAGTATTAGATAACGTTACTTTATTGGTGATTTGGAAATCAACTAACTCAACAATATTTTCAAAGTGATCCCCAATACGCTCTATGTCATTAACAGTATGCATTAAGATCGTATGGTTTTCTGAATCTGCCCCTGTTAAATCCCCGGATGTAGCAATATCAATTAAATATTGTGTTATCTTCCGATCCATATTGTTTAGGGCTGCTTCATATTGGGCAGCCATTTCCGAATGTCCGGGCTGTCTGGTTTTTAAAAAGTTATGGGCTTCTTCTAATCCTTTACAGGAAAACTCACCCATTCGTACAACCTCTGCTTTTGCCTGGCCAAGTGCAATACTTGAGGACTGTTGAATCAACAGTGGATCTAATCCCTTCGTATTGTATTCAATTACTTTATCCTCACCTGGAATTAATTTCGTAACAATGACGGCAAGGACTGCGATAAATGGAGCCTGTATTAATGTATTCGTCACATTAAAGGTTCCATGGGCAAAAGCAATGGTCATTTCTGGGTTTAGATTTAAATTCGTTTGCAGCATACTAATAAATTTCGTAAATGGTCCTAAAATCAACAAAAATATAATCGTTCCAAACACGTTAAAAAGAACATGAGTTAACGCTGCACGGCGGGCAGCAATGGAAGCTCCCAAAGAAGCTAATACAGCAGTAATGGTTGTTCCAATATTATCACCAAACAATACCGGAAGTGCCGCATTTAAATCTAACGCCCCTATTGAAAATAACTCCTGCAAAATCCCGATTGTAGCACTGGAGCTTTGAACTATAACTGTGAACACTGTCCCAATTACTACCCCTAAAAAAGGATTATCACTCATGCTAATTGTTAAATCCTGAAATGCCTCCAGCGTTCTTAATGGTTTCATTCCAGAGCCCATTAATTCCAGGCCATAGAATAACGCACCAAATCCAAATACAATTTGACCTGCGTAATGAATCTTAAGATTCTTGAAGAAGAATAAAAGAACAGCGCCTACTGCCATGACTGGCAGTGAATACTCTCCAACATCAATACCAATAATAAAGGCGGTTACAGTTGTCCCGATATTAGCACCCATGATAACACCGATTGCCTGCCTTAACGTCATGAAACCAGCACTAACCAATCCAACCGTTATAACGGTTGTACCAGAGCTAGACTGTATTAATACGGTCACTAGAATCCCAGCTAAAATCCCCATGATTGGATTTGTTGTAAATTTATCTAAAATATCCCTTAATCTATTTCCGGCAGATTTTTGGAGGCCATCCCCCATAAACTTAATACCTAATAAGAAAATACCCAATCCACCAAGAAACTCAAAGATCATTTTTTGTACATCGAGTTCCACGCTGTCAGCTCCTTAACTCTATTTTCTGTATTTTATTATCGCTTCAATATATTTTTATAACCTTATTAAGATATAGTAAATAGGTTGTATGAAAACTTTACATTACCTTTACAAAATCTTTACACTTGTACTTAATTAGTATTACTTTATGTAGAAAATTCTTTCAATGAAATAAAAAAATCGCCTGTTTCTTTTAAAAAAAAGTAACAGACGATTTTATGATTTGGACAAGAGTACGAATATCATGCAAACATTGACATCACTTTTCATTCTTCCACTCCTTAACTGGCTTCATTGATCATCATTTCAAGCTGCTCATGCGTTAACCACTCGATAAATTTTTTAAAATCGATGATTCGATCAATGCCATACCTTTCACAATTCTTAATATAGTTTGAATATGCCATTTCATACTTTTCCATTTCATTTCTCTCCTCTTTATATTGTATTATAACAGATATCAACTGTTGTAATTTATTATATAACACACCTTGAATGCTGGTCAATATAAATTTTCAATAGTTTGTTAATAATAGGAATAAGATAGGTTTTTAAAGGGGTGTTCCGATTTTGCGCGGTTTTTTTGATAGGTTTAGGCAAATGAATATTATTTTACGGTTATTTCTGATTATTAGCATAGTCTTTATTGCTTTTGGGGTTTCCATCCATTTCATTGAACCTGAAAACTTCCCGACTATTTTCGATGGAATATGGTGGGTTGTTGTTACAACCGCTACAGTTGGCTATGGTGATTATGTCCCTGAAACTATTATTGGCAGGTCTGTTGGCATCGTTATGATTTTAATAGGAGTTGCCCTTGTTACTTTTTATATGGTCACAGTAGCAACTTCTATCTTTAAGACGCTGGATGCTTTGCATGAAGGAAGTGCTGCCTATAGAGGAAAGGAGCATATGATTGTTGTTGGCTGGAATGAACGTTCGAAAAATACGATTCAACATCTCCACTTAATTAATCCAACTTTACATATTGTTTTAATTGATGATTCATTGGCGGAGAATCCTTTAGCCGATCGGAACGTGTATTTTGTAAAAGGAAATACTACAAAGGATGAAACTTTAAAACGGGCCAATATTGAAAAGGCAGGAACTGTCCTTATCACCGCTGACCAAAATATGAATGAGCATGAGGCCGATATGCAGTCCATCCTAACATTACTGGCCATAAAGGGACTTAATCCAATGATTTATTGCCTAGTGGAAATTTTAACACATGAACAGGTGAACAACGCCCGCCGCGCTGGTGCAGATGAACTCATTGAAACCTACTTGGTGTCAAGTTATATTATGGTCACAAGTATTCATTCACATGGATTATCTACCCCTATTCTGTCTTTATTAAATCTTACAAAAGAAAGACGATTGGCTTTAGTAACCCCAACAGAACAATTCCGCGATAAAACTTTTACACACGGTGTTGAATTATTATTAAAAGAAGGGTTCCTGTTGATTGGGATAAAAAAAGGGGAAGAGTTTTTGATTTACCCTTCCCCGTCGATTACGATTGATATGAATGATGAATTATTAGTTATTGTTCATTAAACGTTTTTCTAATTCTTCCTTTTCCTTTTCAAAGCCTGGTTTTCCTAGAAGAGCAAACATATTTTTCTTATAGGCTTCCACTCCAGGCTGATCAAACGGATTCACACCCAATAGGTAGCCGCTCATGGCACAGGCCTTTTCAAAGAAGTAGACAAGATATCCAAAAGTAAACGCATTGATCTCTGGCACAGTAATAATCAAATTGGGCACATTTCCATCCGTATGTGCTAAAAGTGTGCCTTGGAACGCCTTGTGATTGACGAAGTCCATGCTTTTACCGGCGAGATAATTTAGTCCATCTAAGTCACTTGCCTCTTGTTCTATATCGATTTGTTGCCGTGACTTTTCTATGTATATCACTGTTTCAAATAAATCTCTGCGGCCTTCCTGAACGTATTGTCCTAATGAATGAAGGTCGGTAGAGAAGTTGGCTGACGCCGGAAAAATCCCTTTTTGATCTTTTCCTTCGCTTTCTCCAAACAATTGCTTCCACCATTCCGAAAAGTATTGAAGACTAGGCTCATAATTAACAAGCATTTCAATGGTTTTACCTTTTCGGTATAAAATATTTCGAATGGCTGCGTATTGATAGCTTGGGTTTTCGTCTAGCTCAGATTTACTTAAATCCTCCCTTGCCGCACGGGCTCCTTCCATCATCTGTTCAATATCAACGCCACTCACTGCAATTGGCAAGAGTCCTACTGCTGTTAAAACAGAATAGCGGCCACCAATATCATCCGGAACGACAAACGTTTCATAGCCTTCCTCTTCTGCTAAGGTTTTAAGAGCACCTTTTTCCTTATCCGTTGTTGCATAAATGCGTTTCCTGGCCTCTTCTACGCCATACTTTTCTTCTATATATTTTTTAAAAATTCTAAAGGCGATGGCCGGTTCAGTTGTGGTCCCCGATTTCGAGATCACGTTGATAGAGACATCTTTTCCATCCAATAAATCTATCAAATCTCTAACATAGGTTGAACTAATATGATTTCCTACAAAATAAATTTGCGGTGTTTGTCGTTTATCCTTTGGGAGTTCATTATAAAAGGAATGGGTAAGCATTTGTAACGCCGCCCTTGCTCCTAAATAGGAACCCCCAATGCCGATTACTAATAATATATCTGTATTGGTTTTAATTCTTTCAGCTGAATCTTGAATCCGGGAAACTTCCTCTTTATCATAATTGATCGGCAAATCGACCCAGCCGAGAAACTCGTTGCCCTGACCTGTTTTTTCATGAAGTGAATGATGGGCGTTTTTTACAAAGTCTCTTACATAATCAAGCTCATGCTTATTAAAAAAAGGCAATGCTTTCGAATAATCAAAATTCACTTTAGTCATTGACGTTTCCCCCAATCAAATGTGCCTTGGCGTATTTATAAAGACATTTTTAAGATGGCAAGAGTATCTTCCCTATTCAATTTTTTGTAAACCCCATATTCTCCACGTGCCATTGCTTTATCCGCCATTACATCCAATTTAGTCTCATCAATACCATAATCGGCTAATCGTTCAGGAGCACCTATTGAAGTCCAAAAAACTCGAAGTTTTTCAATCCCTTCAATCGCAATTTCACGGTCCTCCTTGCCTGTCGGATTGACATTAAAGACGCGTATAGCTAGCTGTTTAAACTTTTTCACGTTTTCATCCAAAACATGGATCATCCAATTTGGATGGAGAATCGCCAACCCGCCTCCATGCGGAATATCATAAACAGCGGAGACGGCGTGCTCAATATTATGGGTTGCCCAATCCCCACGAGCTCCCATCGCAAGTATACCGTTTAGGGCAATCGTACCCGAATATAAAATGGTCTCACGCAAATCTATATTTTCAAGGTCGTTAACAAGCTTTGGCGCCGTTTCAATCACCGTCTTTAATACCGCCTCACACATCCGATCTTGAAGCAAAGTATTAGGTGTTTGGTGAAAATACTGTTCAAACACATGTGACATCATGTCGACAATTCCGTAAATGGTTTGGTCTTTTGGGACCGTAACTGTATTTTCGGGCTCTAAGATTGAAACCTTTGGAAACGTGAATGGATTCAGCGACCATCCGTATTTTTCTTGTGTTTCCCAATTTGTAATGACAGAGCTTGGGTTCATTTCTGAACCTGTAGCAGCGATTGTTAAAACTGTTCCAAAAGGCAGAGCATCTGCTGTTGTATTTTTACGAGTAATAATATCCCAAACATCGCCATCATACTTAGCACCAACAGCAATGGCTTTCGTGCAATCAATAACACTGCCGCCACCGACTGCTAGAATGAACTCAATGTTTTCCCGCTTGCATATTTCAATTCCCTTATGTACAGTTGATAATCTCGGGTTCGGTTCAACTCCGGAAAGTTCAAAGATGTCAGCATTCATTTCAGTTAGCAGCTGTGTAATTTTGTCATAAAGACCGTTTTTCTTGATGCTGCCTCCACCATAAACAAGTAATATTTTTGTTCCATACTTTACTATTTCGGTTTTCAAGTGGATTAGTTGATCCCTGCCGAAGATTAATTTAGTTGGATTATAATACACGAAATTTTGCATAGAGTACTCTCCCTTCGAAAATCACTCATTGGTAATATTATACGCTATTTCCAGAGGATGTTAAAATAAAAGAGGCATCCAATATTTGACATTGAATACCTCTTTTTTAATGACCCTTTACTTTTTTAATAATTTTTCACGGTCTGATGATTGTTTGATCCAATCTTCCAGCTTATCCTTTAAAGTATTAAAACCTGAAGCATTAGCAGCATCAAGTTGCATTTGTTGCTGTTCTTTGTTAACCTGCGGACGTGGCTTTCTTTCTTTCTTCGGACGAGCTGGTGCTTCTGTTACTTCAGGTGCCTCCTGAGTAGCTTTTATAGAAAGGCTTATTTTACCTGCTCCTTCATCAACAGATAAAACCTTTACCTTCACCTCATCTCCTAC
>JAEWMK010000429.1 GCA_023457235.1 Bacillota bacterium | reverse complement strand
GCTTGATATCTCTTTGTTCATATTTATTCTCCGTTATTTATTATCTGTTATCGCTTAAAGTTATAGTTTTTTCGAATTAAAGATCAAATAGGAACTTTGATTCCCAGTTTGACTTTCAAGTTCAGCTTTCGGGAATCAAACAGGTGCTTTGATTCCCTGTTTCGCTTTCAGTCACAGTTTTGGGGAATCATACAAGTGCTATGATTCCCATTTTCAATTTCTAACCTAGCTTTTGGGAATCATATAGGCAATATGATTCCCATTTTGACTTTCTAACCCGGCTTTCAGGAATCATACAGATGCTATGATTCCCATTTCGACTTTCTAACCCGGCTTTCGGGAATCATGCAAATGCTATAATTCCCATTTCGACTTTCTAACCCAGCTTTTGGGAATCATACAGACACTATGACTCCCAGTTTTGCCATCAAGTCCTTCCTTCGGGAATCAAACTAGCCTATGATAACCGATCAATATAAAAAGCCAGATCCTCAAACAGGACCTGGCTTCGGTAACAACAAGAAAAGTATGTAAACCATCTACTTTCCTACGCCGGTATAATCCGGATCAGGTCCAAAGGGTTGAAAACGAAAATTTTTCTCTCAGCCCAGCATCCGGGCACCCCTAGTAGTTTTCCAATATTTCATATTAATCATATAACTTCAATAGCAAATTGTAAAGTAACTTCAATCATTAATTAAAGAAAACAGCCCTGAAAATCCACACACGGGATTCGGGCTGTTTTTGTAAAATAAAAATCACACCATAATCTTACAAATATCATTCGTAAACTCAACCGGATCGTTAATTGTCAAACCTTCGATTAGTAGTGCTTGGTTATACAATAGATTTGTGTATAGTGCTACTTTCTCTTTATCATTGGCGAAGGCATCTTGTAACGATTTAAAGACGTCATGGTTTACGTTAATTTCTAATACCTTGTCGGCCTTAACGTTTTCATTACCTGGCATCATGCTTAATATTTTTTCCATTTCAATCGTTACTTCACCATCAGTTGATAAGCAAACTGGGTGTGATTTTAATCGCTTAGAAACCCTAACATCCTTAACCTTACCAGCTAAAATTTCCTTCATATAGCTAAAGAGCTCTTTGTTTTCTGTCTGTTCTGCAGCTTTGTCTTCCTGATTTTCCTCAGTTTCAATTCCTAAATCTCCGCTTGAAACAGATTTAAATTCCTTCTCTTTATATGTCATCAACATCTTAATTGCAAACTCATCAATTTCATCGGTAAAATATAGAATTTCATAGCCTTTTTCCGCCACGATTTCTGTTTGTGGCATTTTATCGATTCTTTCAACAGATTCACCGGATGCGTAGTAAATATATTTTTGATCTTCAGGCATTCTTGATACATATTCATCAAGTGTTACAAGCTTCTTCTCTTTTGAAGAGTAAAATAATAATAAATCTTGTAATACATCTTTATGAGTTCCGAAGTCACTATAAACCCCATATTTTAATTGTCTGCCAAAGGATTCAAAGAATTTCTCATATTTCTCACGATCATTTTTCAATAAGCTTTGCAATTCGCTTTTAATTTTTTTATTAATATTTTTCGCAATGATCTTTAATTGACGGTCATGCTGAAGCATTTCACGTGAAATATTTAGTGATAAATCTTCAGAGTCCACTAAACCTTTGACAAAGCCAAAATAATCCGGAAGCAGGTCAGCACACTTTTCCATAATTAAGACGCCATTAGAATACAGCTCGAGCCCTTTTTCAAATTCCTTTGAATAATAATCAAATGGAGCTCTTTCCGGGATGAATAAAATTGCATTATATCTTACAGTCCCATCAACACTTGTATGGATATGCTTGATTGGTTTGTCAAATCCATAACGCTTTTCAGCATAAAAATTCTCATAATCCTCTTGAGTTAGCTCATTTTTGTTTTTTCTCCAAATCGGAACCATACTATTGATTATTTGTTCTTCTATATAGTCCTCGAATTCGTTATCGCTGCCTTCCTTTGGTCGGCTAGAAGTGATATCCATTTTAATAGGATAACGTATAAAATCGGAGTATTTTTTGATGATTGATTTTAGTCGATACTCATCCAAATACTCATCATACTTTTCATCTTCCGTGTTTTCTTTAATTTTTAAAATAATCTCTGTTCCTACTGAATCCTTTTCAACAGGCTCGATCGTATAGCCATCGGCACCTTCAGATTCCCACTTATACGCCTGATCACTGCCTAATGCTTTACTGATGACAGTTACTTCATCAGCGACCATAAATGCTGCATAAAAACCAACGCCAAACTGGCCGATAATATCATAGCCATCCTTTGCTTCGTTTTCAGATTTAAAAGTCAAAGAACCACTTTTGGCAATCGTTCCTAAATTATTCTCTAACTCTTCTTTCGTCATGCCGATACCAGTATCAATGATTTTTAAAGTTCTTGTTTCCTTATCTGGTATCACCTTTATGTAGTAGCTATCTTTGTTAAAATTTAGGTTATCATCTGTTAACGCTTTGTAATAGATTTTGTCTATGGCATCACTTGCGTTAGAAATTAATTCACGTAAAAATACCTCATGATGTGTATAGATGGAGTTAATCATCATTTCTAATAATCTTTTTGATTCAGCTTTAAACTGCATTTTTGTCATATTAATATTTCTCCTTTCAACAGTTTTTTTTATAATATTAGCACTCTATCGAACAGAGTGCTAATTGCTAACCATTAATTTAAATATCATATTATCTATTGGATGTCAATCATCTACTTTTTCAAATCAGTTAAGAGCCTTGTATATGTATACAATATCACAAAAATTAAACAAGAGTGGTAAAAAGCTTACCACCCCGTCGTCTTTTAAATTCCTTAAGAAAATTTTTTGCGATAATGGGCTAGTGCAAGAATTGGAAATATATAACGATAACTATGGTAATGGATATAAAAATCTCCTGCCATGCCCGCTCCTTTAGGATAATTGGTCGTCCAATCCTCCTTGTTTACATTTTCTAATAAAAATTCAATCCCGCGATGAATGGCTTTCGTTGGTTTATCACTTGCGGCAATCAGAGCATCAACGGCCCAAGCGGTATGCGTCAATGTACTAGTGTTCAACGGAATGTACTTTTTATTTAAATCACTCAGGCAAGATTCACCCCAGCCTCCATCACTGTTTTGAATTCCCTGTAGCCATTTGACAGCTTTTGAGATTGATTGATTTGTAGGCAAAACTCCTACAGCCCGTAAGCCTGTAATGGCTCCCCACGTTCCATAAATATAACAAACGCCCCAACGCCCATACCATGAGCCATTTTTCTCTTGGTTTTTATGAAGCCATTCCACTCCGTTTCGGATTGAAGGATGGGTTTTAGACAGATTTGTATACTTTCCAAGAAACTCTAAAGTTCTTCCAGTTAAGTCTGCGCTCGATGGATTCGTAAGAATATACTCCGCTTTTTCAATCGGTAAAAGCTTTAGTATCTTACTATTTGTGTTCTTCTCAAACGCCGGCCAACCGCCATCGTCGTTTTGCATTGATACTATCCAGTGGATTCCCCTGTCCCAGGCTTGCCTGAATCTCCAGTCTTTTTGTACATTTCTGGCAAGTGATCGTAAAGCGACAGTCGTATCATCGACATCAGGATTCATCGTATTAATATGGGAAAAACCCCATCCCCCCGGAAAGGACGTAGGATTATGGACTACCCAATCCCCATGCTTGTAATGCTGTCGACTTAGTAAATAATTATTCGCTTTTTTCACCATAGTATCAGTCGGTGAAACCCCTGCTTCCTGTAAAGCATAGGACAGTAGTGCTGTGTTCCATACATTCGCTGTTGTATATTGCATATGGGGTAGTCCATCAATATCCACTCTCATAGATCGTAGGCCTCTTACTGCATTCACAATAACCGGATCCGATTTCGAAATCCCGAGTGAAAGGAAAGCAAAGATCATTAAGAAAGTCGAACTAAAATAACTTAATAAAGTACCATCTGGTTCAATTCGACTTAGCATATATTGCTTTGTGTACTCAGTTGCCAATTGGTGAGTATGGCTAGGCAACCCTATTAAACTTTTTATCCCTTGATTGATAAGGGAAGATAACGATCGCCATTCCTCCAATTCTCTAGATCCAAAAAAATCTCTTAGCTCAGCATCTTCCCGGTGAACAAACAAATCTTTTAAATTTGGACTTTTTTTCGTTTTTAAACTAAATTTTTTATCCGCAAGAATCATAATCGGCGCAATGTTGGCTCTGCCAAACACAGAAAAGCTGTAAAAATTAATAGGGAATGAGGTTGGAAGTAGAATGATCTCAATCGGGATCGGGAAATAAACGGGCCATTTATCTTGGCCAGTAAGAGCAAGCATAACTCTTGTGAGCATATGTGATTTTTCGATACCACCGTGGGCGACGATAAACTGCCTAGCCGACCTTAAGCGGGGATCATTTTTACTATAATATCCTGAATAAAGAAGAGCATAATAGGCCTCGATTGTAGCTGACAGGTTGCCAACAGGCTCATCATAAAACAGTTTCCAAGCTCCATCATCTTTTTGTTTCTTTAAAATCCTCTCTGATAACTGCTTTATTAAATTTTCATCATCTATTTCTAAAGTTCTTAATAAAATAATCATATAACAATCAGTGGAGATTCCGGTTTCAAAAGGATAATTCCAAGAACCATCTTGAGATTGGTCATTTCTTACTTTTTCAATAAGCTCAATCAATCGAGCATTTATTTTTTCATTCACAATTTTCAATCCTGGTTACTAAAATCTATAAAAAAACTATCATTTTTTTATAGTGATACCTTCGCCCCCGAACCAAGAAACTGGGACTTCTGTGACGATTCCCACGTCATTCCGTCAGGAGAGGGATCTAACCTCCGGCATGCACCTGTTGTGCAAAACAACCTGCGGTGCTCTGTTAGAGCCAGCAATTACGAAAGACCATTCCTTCTAGGTCAGCCTTTCGC
>JAEWMK010000428.1 GCA_023457235.1 Bacillota bacterium | reverse complement strand
CGAGCACATCGACTGAGATAAAGGATATCCGGCGATGAGCTTTGCGATTCTTCTCCTGTTGACTTATCGTAGGGAGATGGGCGAAGTCCACGAGTCGCTGGGCTCTGGAGCTAGACAATCGTAAAGCGAAACCACGAAAGGACGAAACGAAATTATGGAGCTATTTTCTAATTTCCCGCTTTGGTCAGCACTCTTTTCAATATTCTTCGCACAATTCGTTAAAGTCCCGATATCATTAATTGCAACAAAGAAGATTGATTGGTCCTTATTAACAAGTACAGGCGGCATGCCAAGCTCTCATTCCGGTGCTGTCACAGCTTTATCGACTGCGATTGCATTACAAGAAGGGTTAGATTCACCACTGTTCGCAATTTCCGTCATTTTTGGGGTTATTGTCATGTTTGATGCGACTGGAATACGTTATCATGCGGGGGAACAGGCTACCGTTCTTAATTGGCTCGTAGCAGAATTCAATAAATTCGTGGAAGAGGCTAAAGCACTGCCTAAAAAAGAAAGCTTTGAAAGAAGAAAAGAATTGAAAGAGTTACTTGGTCATAAGCCGATCGAAGTATTTTTCGGAGCACTAACCGGCATTTTATTAACTTTACTTTTGCATTATCTAATATATTAAATGAAAGCAGCACTCTATTTCCAGTTAGAATGCTGCTTTTTCGCTCTTTTATTCAGTTAAAGTTTCCCACATCTTACCCTTTAATTATTTGCTGTCTAAATACTTGCATGGACCGATCTTCATTTAAACGAACTAATTCCTCTTCAGTAAGGGAGCCGTCGCCTTTTTTAACGACATATACTTCCACTTCTTTTTTGCCCCACTTTTCATAAACATCATCAACTGTTTCATAATAAAGATCAATCTTATGACCTTTTATTGCTCCACCCTTATCAGCAACAACCCCGTACCCGTAGTTAGGAATAAACAGGATTGTCCCAATTGGAAAGACATCCAAATCAGCTGCAACCGTTGAATAAAGGTCACGTTTAACCTTCACCCCTGAATAGGTAATGCCATACTCGGGATGATCTTCATCTTTACCCGTCGATTCAAATCCCGCTGTATAACCAGTTGCCACAACCTTTCGTGAAGGGTACTTAGACCAATCAAAGGCCTCTTCAAGGCTCTGCGGCATTTCAACTGACTCACTTGAAATTACCTTTCCTTCAGCAACATATCTTGATAATCCTTTTTTCCCTAATGATAACTTCTTTGATGTATGCTCCTTGTTTTCATAAACTACAGGACCTTGTTTAACAAATTTCGTTTGATACCATTCCCAAATTGAGAAATCTTTTGCTTGAACACCTGATATAGATTGAAAAGTAGTCAATAAGGCCGCAATAAACATAAAGGTCATAATGGTCCGTTTTATTGTTTGTTTCCAAAATTTCACTAATGTCCACTCCTCTCTTAAACTATTTATTTCCAAAATGAAAAATAAATATACAGAAAAGAGTGTTAATTTATCCCAAAAATAAAAGAGACTGACATAAAACGCCAGTCCCTAGAACATTTGATATCCATTTTTACGTAAGAATTTAATGACCACTCCAGATAAAATGGCCCCTAAAAATCCACTTGATAAAATTATTACGTCAGCCCCGCCTAATGCAGAAAAGTTATCTGCTAGCCTTTTAAATGATTCAGCCGGTTCTGTAAAATATTTAAAAAAGCGAATTTTATCAACAATTAAAATAACAACTATTGGATAAACAACAGCCATCAACCATGAAGTTCTGAGCAACATATTTAAAATAAAACCAATTCCCAAAAATAATACTATAAATAGTAACATCGATACTAGCAACTGTGGAATACCCACTACAGATACCTCCCCTACACCTATTAGTTAGTTTACTTAAAGTGGGGGGAGCCGTCAATCTTAAACTTCATTCAGCAGAAGTCCCAAACTTCCATAAATTGCAAAACGAATACCAATTAGAGTATTTTAATTCGTGGGGTGCAAACCCCGGCTGAATTAAGTTAAGCCTCCGGCGAGCCTTGCGATTTTCAAAGGTAGTTTTTCGAGCAAGCTCAAAAAAATCTAGGCGCAAATACGCCAAGGCGTATTTGATCAGTATTAAAAGAAGTTTAGCTTTCCTTTTTTAAGAACTAATGACAGGCCACCAAGCTTCCATAGATAGCGGTTATCGATCATCTTTTTCATAATCGAAGCCTGTGTTCCATATAACTGGTGATTGCCAAAGACAACGCCCATAGCATCATCGTGACCTAGTGAGCAAACTGTACCTTTAATATCCGGTACAAATGCTTTCAGTTCACTCTCTTTTCCCCTCATTAACGCTGCTACGTTAGCTGCACATGTATCGGCCATTTGAATAGCAATTTGCGCTGTCGGCGGATATGGGCGATTATTTTCCTCATTGATTAATAGTGCACAGTCACCTACGATAAATACCTCATCATAACCTGGGGCTCTTAAGTCTGGTTGAACTTTAACACGGCCACGCATTGCTTCAAATCCGGATTTTTCAACGATTGAATTACCGCGGACACCAGCTGCCCAAACAACAGTAGCCGCTTTAATTTCTTCAACTACTTCATCTTTTGAAACAATAATTCCGTCAGGAGTACATTCTTTAATCGCTGTTCCAAGTTTAAATTCAACGCCACGTTGCTCTAGATGATTCATAGCATATTCAACTAATGCTTGGTTGAAACCAGGTAACGCTGTTGGAGCTGCTTCGACGCAGACAACACGGACCTTTTTACGATCAATATCATATTCGTCACAAAGCTCAGGAATTCTATTCGCAAGCTCCCCTAAGAATTCAATTCCGGTAAAGCCGGCACCACCTACAACAATGGTTAATAATTCCTCACGCTTTTCAACTTCATTATTATACTGAGCAAAACAAACCTCGATATGTTCACGAATAAGTCTGACAGAGTTAATGCTTGTAATTGAATAGGCATACTCCTTTAACCCTTTTATTCCAAAAGTTTCTGATTCAAAGCCAAGTCCGATTACTAAATAATCATAGGAAAGAGGCTCCCCTTTTTCAAGGATTACCGTTTTCTCTTGAGGCTTTATTTCAACTACCGTGTCCTTGATAAAATTAACCTTGCTTGGTTGAATGACATCATTAATAGGGATACGAATTTTATCATGGTGAAGCGTTCCGGCAGCACCTTCATGAAGCCATGTTGATTGATAATGATAATTATGCTTATTCACAAGCGTAATATTGGCTTCATTAACCCCTAAAGTTTTTTGTAAATTTACGGCAGTCATGATTCCACCATAACCTGCTCCTAAAATTAATACGTTTGGTCTTTTCAAGACAATCACATCCACCTTTATTTTAATAGTTATATTTTTTGCATTTCATAACATTTTTATAATCTTGTTACCTATTTCACAAACTTAGCTAAAACAAAATCTTTCGATATTACATAATATGAAAGATTTAATCAAATGTTTACTGGATGTTCACAAATATGTTGATTTTTTGTAACAAAGTTTTAACAATATATTCATGCATTCATATTATTCCTTTCTTGTGCATTTATCAACTATTTTGTTTCAAAAATATTATGTCAAAATTTTTTTTATGGAATGAATTAGTTTCTAAATATTGTGAATTATCCTTACAAATATGCTAGAATAAAAATATATGTAAGTCTAGACTAGGGGGGATTGTCATGAAAAATGATCCTAAAGTGTATGATATCACCATTATTGGTGGGGGACCTTGCGGCTTGTTTGCGGCTTTCTATGCAGGCATGAGACAAGTGAGCGTTAAAATAATTGAAAGTCTTCCACAATTAGGAGGCCAGCTGTCCGCTTTATATCCTGAAAAATATATTTATGATGTAGCCGGCTTTCCGAAAATCCGCGCTCAGGAATTAATAGATCGATTAAAAGAACAAATGAAAAAATTCGATCCTGCCATTACATTAAATCAATCTGTTGATAAGGTCGAAAAATTAGAGGATGGTTCATTTAAACTAACGACGAATTCTGAGGTTCATTTTACTAAAGCGATCATTATTACAGCAGGGAATGGCGCCTTCCAGCCCCGTCGTCTAGAGCTTGATGAAGCGGCACAATATGAAGGTAAAAATCTACATTACTTTGTGGATGATATGAATAAATTTCAAGGTCAGCGCGTTGTCGTATTAGGTGGGGGAGATTCAGCAGTTGACTGGGCATTGATGCTAGAACCAATTGCGGGTGAAGTAACAATTGCTCACCGCCGTGATAAATTCCGTGCCCACGAACACAGCGTTGAAAATTTAATGAATTCTAAAGCGAGTGTATTAACTCCATATAATCCTCTTCGATTAATTGGCGATGGAGAAAAAATAACGCAGATCGTATTAGCAGAAGCTAATACAAAAGAAGAAGTCATCATTGATATCGATGCATTAATCGTGAACTACGGATTTGTGTCATCATTAGGGCCAATTAAAGAATGGGGCCTAACAATCGAAAAGAATTCAATCGTTGTAAATTCAAGGATGGAAACCAATATTCCTGGTATTTATGCTGCTGGAGATATTGCAACTTATAACGGAAAAATTAAACTAATTGCCACTGGCTTTGGGGAAGCACCAACGGCAGTAAATATTGCAAAGTCTTATATTGATCCCGATGCAAAAGCACAGCCGATACATTCTTCAAGTATGTTCAATAGTTAGGAAAAGGAAAAGAGCTAAGTCACCCCTTAGCTCTTTTTCCAATTTGATTTAGATTTTAACATTCTTCTGGTGAGCCAGTGCGTTCAGCAGTTCTAAATGACGAACCACAGCCGCAGGACGCAATAG
>JAEWMK010000427.1 GCA_023457235.1 Bacillota bacterium | reverse complement strand
ATTATACTTTGAATATATTTTCATATATAATTCAAAATCTCTTTCAGAAAATACAACTAAATAGATTTTTTCTATCCTACTGTTTATGCTAATCTAAAAATAGGTCAGCCGGCTCATCGAAATGTAGGTCAATATAAGTATAAAGAGATGGAAAAGCAAATTAAATAAATGTGTTAGGAAATCAAAAAACTTACTAATATAAAACAAAATATAGTTAGTTGTGAATATGCCGCTCTGTGAATTGGAAGGAGGGCGTAGCCCGACTGGAGATTCACAGAGCGGCGGCTCGATTTTTTCAATAACGCTCATTGAAAATTAGGTCACTTTTCTTAAAAAATATGATATCCTTTCAGTATGCACTGAGAGGAGGACGAAAAGGAAGTGATAAAATTGAATCAAAAACAAAGAATCATACTTAAGCATATTGACGGCATGAGCAATCGTAGTATTGCGGGTGAACTTCACATGAGTAAAGATACTGTCAATAAATATGTTTTAGAGTATGAACAAAAGAAGCAAGAGCTTTTAGCTAATAATCCAGAAGCAGATACAAGGGAGCTGATACATGCAATAGTAGAAAAGCCAAAATACAACTCAGATAACCGTGAACCAAGTAAAGTTACACCAGAAATGATAAAAGCAATTGAAGAATGTATAAAGCTAAATGAATGGCGGCGTGCCAATGGACTGTCAAAGCAGCAGATGAAAAAAATTGACATTCACGAATATTTGGTAGAAAAGAAAGAATTTGATATAAGCTACTCAACTGTCAAGCGATTAGTTAAATCAATTGAGGACAGGCATAAAGAAGCATTTATACGCCAGGAATAGAACTATGGAGATATATGTGAATTTGACTGGGGGACTGTAAAACTTAATATTGGGGGTTCAGGATATGCATCATACCAAATGGCAGTGTTTTCTCCGGCTAAAGGCGGATATCGATATGCAATGCTTTTTAAAGCACAGGACACACCTTCATTCCAACAGTCACATGCTGAATTTTTTTCCCACTGTAAAGGTAATTACAAAACGATGGTTTATGACAACATGAGAGTTGCAGTAAAAAAGTTTGTGGGTTTGCATGAGAAAGAACCAACAAAGGCGTTAACTGAATTATCAATATATTACGGATTTAATTTTAGATTCACAAATATTGCAAAAGGAAATGAGAAAGGTCATGTTGAAAGAAGTGTTGAATATGTTAGGAGAAAAGTATTTAGCGAACCAGGTAATGATAAATTCGATACCCTTGCAGAAGCAAATCAATTTCTTTTAGAAGGATGCATGAAGCTTAACAAAAAGGTTTCATCAAATGGGACAATACCTACAGAAGTTTTTAAAGAAGAGCAAAAATGCCTTCTTCCCAATTTACCTAAGTTTGAAAGCTGCATATATTCTGAATGCAGAGTTGACAAGTATTCAACCATAATTGTTAATCAAAATCATTATTCGGTACCTGATAAATTAGTTGGAAAAATTGTAAGTGTAAAGATGTTTACTGACAAGATAATTGTCTACTACGATAACAACATTGTGGCTACACATGAACGAAGTTTTAAGGTTCATGACTGGAAGATTGATATATATCATTATCTTAGAACGCTACATAAAAAACCAGGCGCCCTGCAAGGAAGCACTGCATTGCTTCAAGCGGACACCCAAATTAAAAATATCTACAAAAAGTATTATACCAGAGATGCAAAAACATTTCTACAAATTTTAGAAATTATTTATGAAAAAGGAATTCATGCGGTAACAGAAGCACTTAAAGAGCTTGAGAAGCTGTCGCCGTTGGATATGAGTGCTGATAAGGTTAAGGTAATATGTGAAAGCAGGCAAGAAAAAGAAAATTGCAAAGATATCTCTTACATGGATCACCTTACAGAAAAATCAAAAAGTACATTATTTAAATATGATCAACTTGCAGCGCTCCAATCAGGAAAGCTAAAAAGGGAGGCTGTGTAAGATGAAAATCAAATTAAATGAAGAGATAATTGAATACTGCAAAATATTGAAACTCAAGGGAATTCGTACACATTTTGAAGAAGTAATGAATGAAGCTACCGACTATGAAGATTTTCTCCATAAACTTCTAACTTACGAGATAGAAGAAAAAGATAAACGCTCTATCGACTGCAGAATTAGAAATGCGCATTTACCTTACAGACAATATTTTGAAAATATTGAAATGGATTGTCTTCCTGCAGATATGCAGAAGAAATTGCCTGAACTGGCTACTCTTGACTTTATTGAAAAGGGAAAAAATATCATAATGACAGGTAATCCCGGCACCGGCAAAACCATGGTTAGTATTGCATTAGGTTTAATGGCTTGCACGGCAGGGTACAAGGTATTGTTCACAACTGTTCCCCTGCTTGTCACAACATTAAAGGAGTGCAATAGCGCCAAGACCTTAAGATATTTTGAAAACAGATTTGAAAAGTATGACCTCGTTATTGCGGATGAGCTGGGGTACACTTCATTTGACCGTGAAGGCACAGATTTGCTGTTTAACAATCTATCTTTAAGGGCTGCAAGAAAATCTACCATAATTACATCAAACCTTTCATTTGAACGTTGGGTTGAAGTTTTCGGTGATCCTACTGTTACCAGTGCAATGATAGACAGGCTAACCTACAAAGCTATATTAGTTAATATGGAGGGTGATTCTTACAGGTTAAGAGAAACCTTGAGAGAAAGTGGAGCTTCTATGAATTTTGATAAACTTATTGTTTAAAACTATTGTGCCTTTGTACAATTTTCAGAGGCACATTTATTAACATGAAAGTGACCTAAAATTAAATGGTCTTTTGACCTAATTTTCAGTTGACAAATACAAAAGTTGAATGCGGTGATATTGCTATTTTCCCAAATGAAACCCGATTAAAAATTGGAGACTCCATAGGAACAATAACACAAAACAATATGATTTTGCACAATAATAACC
>JAEWMK010000426.1 GCA_023457235.1 Bacillota bacterium | reverse complement strand
TTTTTTTTATTTTCATCTTATAAATTTGCCCTTTTTTATTTGTGGAGGACATGCAACCATACATAAAAAGGTGAACAGTCATAAATTATCAGTAAACACAACGAGGAGGTGATCATTATTATGGGCTGCGGGTACGGATTTGGCAATGACTTCACGTTAATCGTCGTATTATTTATCTTATTGATAATTGTAGGCGGCTTCTATTTCTAAGTGTAACCTTTTCCACTATTATCTTCTACCTCCTTTTTTATATAAACCCGCTTGGACGCTAAAGCGGGTTCTTTTATTTTTATCAATAAAAAAAGGCAGCCCCTCTCATTAAGAGAATAAGACTACCGTTTGATCGCGAGCGAATCAAATGGGGATTAGTATTTCCAAGCAGCGCCTACTATAATTAATAGAATAAATAAAACTACGATTAAAGCAAAACCATTTGCACCATAACCACATCCACCGTGTCCAAAGCCACCGTATCCATACATCATCTTAAGCCCCCTCCTTTTAAATACTGTCACTACACTATTAACCTATGACAAATGTTCTTAAATGTTATAGGCAAAACCCCTATAATATAAAAAATAGAGACAAAAAATATAAGCGCCTATTTTATCAGAAACAGGGCAAATAACTATACGGATGAATTTTGTTTCCCATATGTTATTAATGTACAGATTGTTAGAAAGACATTCTGTAAGCAACACACAATTAATAAGATGGTTTACATTCTCGGAAAGGAGTTGAAATATATGTACGGATTCGGTGGTGGATTTGGCGGCGGATGCTGCAGTTACGGAGGTTTCGGCTATGGAGGCTTCGGCTACGGACGTGGATTTGCGTTAATCGTTGTACTATTCATCCTTTTAATTATCGTTGGTGCTTCTTGGGTATATTAATCAAAAATAGAGTAAACCCTTGCATAAAGCAAGGGTTTTACTTTTACTTGGGAGCGTAATTAAAGGTTATTTTTAATTTCATTCACCATCCTAATAAACTCCTCCGGATCATAAAAGTCCTTTATCGTCCAGTTTTCTTCGATCCATTCGACTAATTGCTGTGGGGTGTTAAAAAACTCACCGCTGCGGTCTGCTTTCCTAAGCATATAACGGCCGTTATCATGGTCAAAAGTAACCTCACAAGGTTCAGCACTGCCTTTACAACTTAAAACAAATTCCATTTTAACACCCTCTTGCAAATGTATTCGGGATATTACCCTAAAATTATTATATTTTATCTTTATTTTGAGTACAACATATTTTCTGATTTTTCTGTTATCTAGTAAGTGTCATAAACATTTCTTCTACACCTGGATCTGATTTCACTAACCCAGATTGTTTAAGCCAATCCGGTACTTCCTCCCATGACTCAGTTGTTTGACTGCCAAATGGTTCTTGATCGGATTCCATCATTGAAATTAATATGCTTAAGCTTTCTTTCTCTACCTCAGTTATTAACGGAAAGTTTGCCTCATCTTGATTTGTTAATAAAATTTGTAAGGCTTCCTCAGGATTTGCTTTCATAAACTCATAACCCTTCACAGCCGCCCTCCAAAATGCTTCTATTTCCTCTTTCTGCTTCTCTAAAGTTTCATCACTTGTTACTAAGACAACTTCACTATAAGCGGGTACACCATAATCAACAGGATTAAAATTTCGAGTTTCATACCCTTTTTGCTTTAGGACGGGAACCTCATGATTGATAAAAGTACCGATAACGGCATCTACTTTCTCAGTTACAATGGATGCCCCTAAGTCAAAACCTACATCAACCAATTCGACTTGACTAGGATCACCTCCGTCATTTTCGACCATTGTTTTTAGCAATGATTCATTTAAAGCAATTCCAGGATAACCAACTGTTTTCCCTTCTAAATCCTTTGGAGACTTTATCGGGCTATTTTCCATAAAAACAATATGATTTAATGGTGCCCGAACGATCGATGCAATTGATTTAACCGGAATATTTTCATTAGCACGTGCAATAATGACATCTGGTTGATAATATAAACCTAAAGTAACCTTTCCTGCAGCGGCTAAATTAAGTGGATCCGTTGGATTAGCCGGATATTGAATTTCAAGATTAACGCCTTCTTCAGCAAAATACCCTTTCTCCTTTGCTACATAAAGAAACGTATGTAAAGCGTTTGGATACCAATCCAACATGATGCTCACGTCTTTTAATTGAGTTGACGTCTCCTTACTTCCATTACCTGAACTGCAAGCTGCAACAGAAATTAGCAGTACGGCTAAAAAAAATACAGACAACCATTTTTTCACTTTATTTTCCTCCATTTAAAAGATATTTTTTCTAAATAAGTTACTAATAAAAATAAAATCATACCGACAAAAGATAATAAAATTATCGGTGCAAATACACCTGCCCCATCAAATTGGGTCATCATCCTTCGACTAAAATACCCTAAGCCAGCTTGTGCCCCTAACCATTCTCCTATCGCAGCTCCTATTACACTTAAGGTTACAGCCACCTTTAATCCCGAATAAAAGAAAGGCAAGGCGGTTGGAATGCTTAGCTTAAAAAAGATTTCTTTTTTCGACGCACCCATCGTCAAAAATAATTCTTCAAGCTCGCTTTTAATTGAGCGTAAGCCATCAAATGTACTCACCGTAATTGGGAAAAATGTGATCAAAACGGTGACTACAACCTTACTCCAGATTGAATAACCAAACCAAAGGACGAAAATTGGTGCCAACGCAATAATCGGGATGGTTTGTGATGCTATTAAGAGCGGGTAAAAAGCTTTTTCTACAGACTTATTCGTATTCATCCAAACCGCTAATCCAACACCAACCACGACCGAAATCAATAATCCTACTATAATAATCAACATTGTTGCTGGTAAATGATTTAAAAACAAAACACTTTTTAAATCCCACAGCTTAAGCAATATTTGTGTTGGAGAAGGCAAAATAAACCTCTTGTTAACAATCGCTGCTCCTATTTCCCAGAAAATAAAAACACATAAAACTATCGTTATAGAAGAAAAATAATATTTAAATTTATCCATAGTACACCTTCATGCGAAGCCGGTCTATTAATTGTTCCTTTATGTTAACAATTTCTTGATGGGCAAGATCTCTTATTTTTCTTGGACGTGATAATGGTACAGCAACTTCCGTAAATTCTTCTATCGGAGTTCCACTAATTAGAAAAATTCGTTCAGACAAGAAAAGTGCTTCATCAACATCATGTGTAATAAATAAAATAGTTTTTTGCATTTTCTCCCATTTCTCTATAAGCCACTCCTGCATCGTTAATCTTGTAATGGCATCCAACGCACTGAAAGGCTCGTCCAATAATAAAATGTTAGATCCTGTAATAATTGTTCTAAGGAACGAGACGCGCTGCTTCATTCCTCCTGACAATTGTGCTGGGAAGGAGTGTTCAAAACCCTTCAAACCAAATTCCTCCAGTAGGTTATACACTTCAACCTTCGGGACCGATTGTTTGGCTGCCTCCATTTCCAACGGTAAAGTTACATTCTCTAGGACCGTTCGCCAAGGTAAAAGCAGATCTTGTTGAGGCATATAACCCACTCTGCCTAATCGCTGGCTGGATTCTAAACCATCAATTATGACGTTCCCCGAGCTGGGGTTTTCAAGACCTGTAATCAGCCGAAATAGCGTTGTTTTACCTGAGCCACTTGGGCCAATGATACTAACAAACTCACCTTCTTTTACTTTAAAATTTAATTTTTCTATAATGGAAGGCCCTTCTCCACTATATGTAAAATCAACATCTGTAAATTGCAACGCAGTATTTTCTTTTATAGGATATCCCCCCTCTTTTTAACAAATAAAAAACCACCTCTATTAAATAGAAGTGGTTGTATTGAACATGAATGATGCCAATAATAAAAATAATTACAGACACCAAGCACCACTTCCCTACGCTAGAATTATCTAGATCAGGTTTAAGGGTTAAGACAATCGTCTTTCTCAGCCTTTCAGCACCCCTAGTAGTAACGCTAGAATATTTAATTTTCATCTATATTAGGTTTAACACATTACCATAATACTTGCAATCATTTTTGGTAAACAATATCAGAAATCATAATCATTTGGTCAAAAGATGATGTCCCCCTAATATATGGGAGAGTGGCGAAACTCCATGATTTCACTTTGTGTTTCACAGCATTATCATAAATGATTTGTCTAAGGTTTGCGCTCAAATCACCTTTGTTGTCGATGTAACGAAGATTAAATTCATTCTTATGGTTTGCAAATTGATTACCAATCATGTCACTTAATTCAATTAAACGGCTTGCAGTATATTCCGGAAGTAAATAGTGTAAGCCTATTGTTTCCATTAATTCTTGATAACGTTCCGCTTCATTGGTTGAAGAAAGCTTTGATTGCAGAAGGTCTAAATAAGCTTTAGTTGAAGAAGGATATGGCTTTTCTTCACCATTTATTCCTCCCTGTTTCCAGCTATGACTTTTTGAAATTTCTTTATCTGTTAATAAGTAATAATCATAAAAAATCCGTCCAGCTTCATCGGGAACAGGATCATCCCATGTTACATCAAGATGGTACCAATGGCCATCCAGCTTTACTAAATTCCACGCATGGTTTTGGATTTTATATACTTGGCTGCTGGCAGTACCGCTAATTAAACGAACTTCAAAACCTAATTTTTCCAACATTTTATAGGCGAGCATAGCATACCCATTACATGCTGTTATTCCTTTTATTAAAGCCGTATAGGGAGAATTGCTGATCAAAGTAGTATCATACCCTAAATTCAACACAAGATAATCATGGACAGCTTTTACTTTTTCGTGGTTATTCATTTCAGGCTTTATTATCTTAGACAAAATGGCACTTACTTGTTGATCAACATACTTCATTTCAGCTGCTGTTTCATAATATGTAAATTTAAGGGTTATCGTAATATCGGTTCCATATGCTTTATAGGACATATTTACACTACGAAAAGAATAGTTCAAATATTCATCGTTTTCAATTGCCTTAGAAATATATCCACTTAGCACATCTAACAGTTTATCTGTGGATCCTTTATATTTAATCACAATCGTATTTTGCCGTTTTCCCATTGCTTCCTGAATAATCTTTTCAATATCCTTTAATAAACTGGCTTTATATGTATTAGTAGACGCATTCGTATACAATACAGCAGAAGAACCGGCATGGATTGTTGTCGTACTTGACAGTATTAAGCCAAAAATGATAAGTGGAATCAGAAACCACAACTTTAAAAATCTCATGATACTCTTAATCTCCCTTTCTACCTTTCTTACATTAACTTTACTAGATTTTAACCTTAATACCAAGAGATTTTTGATGTACCATCACTATTTACACATAAGAACAGTTCCCATTTCAATATCAATAGAAAACAAAATAGTATCAATATCTTTATTTTCTTTTTGAAACTTTTGATGATTGTTCCACAAAACGGATATTTCTTCCTCCAAGTTATGCATCAAAGATGAATGTAATTGTTCTTTTATGTCCAGTATAAAATTCAATCTTCTGTGGTGACGGTCCAATTGATGTTTGATTTCTTTTAACATTACTGAGTTTTTTTCCTTTTGTACCAGCAATTCTTCTTTCCATAATTTAAGTTCTAATTGATCCATCAGTTTATTCCCCCATTGCCATTGAATAATTTAATAACGTCTTGTCCATAAATATATATATGAAATCTCCATAGAAATATTTCAAATATTATTAGGAACGCAAAAAAAACACAATAAGCGGAAAATGCATACCGTGTTTTCTTCTTTTATTGACATATTTATCTCCAGCGAATTGCCATATCTAACTTGCAGCATTCACTCCCTTTTGCTTGTGCCCAAAACTTCAAATGAATTCCATCAGGATTGTAGGATACTTCGAAATCAGATTTAACTCCGATTGATTTAATAAGACGGTCGACTTCCTTTTGATTTGAAACTTGTGCAGCTCCCATGACCTGTGCTGCAAATGACTTGGAATCCGCCAAATGATCCAAAACATTACTGGCATCCTTAAGTAGTTGTCTATAGGCTCCTAACGACTCACTAAAAATCGTAACATCAACATTATTTGGTCGGTATGGATATCGGTAATTAGGGTATTGCCAATAATTGTATGTTACATAGGGTGTATGACAATAGACCGGATTTCGTTGAAAATAATTCAACTTGCCCCCCCCTTAAACTTCTACTGAATAAATTTACACTCTATTTATATATGCCTTTACTCATTAACATGTGTATAAATAACTCCTCCTCCCTTTTTGGCCTCACCGCGAATTTTCTCCTTATCTTTTTGCTTTATTAAAACCTCACGGAATTCCGGAAACTCTTCTTTTGTTACTTCATACTGCTTTATTTCACCATTTCTTAATTTTTCAATGATCGCTTCAATTTCCTCTTTACTCAATGCCATCACTCCTTTTGGTCAAATTCTTTATTAATGGATACCTTTTCTTGTCATAAATGACGTATTTATATACAAACTATTTTATAAGGAGGTGTCATATATGGCAAACCGCAATTCATTATTAGTACCAGGTGTACAACAAATGTTGGATCAATATAAAGAAGAAATTGCGCAGGAATTCGGGGTGAAGCTTTCTGCTGATTCAGTTTCCCGTGCTAACGGATCAGTTGGCGGAGAAATTACAAAACGTTTAGTTAAGCAAGCACAAGCTGAATTATCTGGTAATCAATTTTAGCTTTTACAACTTTATAATATATGGCTAAAGGACCATTACGTTTTCCGTAATGGTCCTTATGATCAAATTAAGAGAACAACATGCCAACACCTGCTGCCATGAATAGCCCTGCTACAATTGTTGCTCCCATAATTAATACCTCTACAAATGTCAATTTTTCCTTTTTCAAATCCATCTCCTCCTATAAAAAATATAAAAAGGGGCCTGTACATAGACAGACCCCTCCCCTAAATTGCAGACAAAAAGGAGCCTTGTCGAACCAACGGCATAATACACCCTTGGTGACAGACTCCTCCTAATCAAGCAAATTATTAATTTAGCTAAATTATAACATAGTTACAATTTGCAATCAACTAATAACTACGAGGATTTTAATAACAAAAAAATGTAAAATAATTATAATTTTTTGTTGATTTTATGAGCAACTCATAATATAATGATATAAACAGTTGATAGTAGCAAATTCTCACTATCAGCCCCCTGTCCCCACCCCCTTAGGAGCTTATCTACCCCGATAAGCTCCTATTTTTATTTATGTACTTAGACAAACCAGACTCCTCGTATACATATAAAAACAATGATGGGGGGCCGACCTATGTGGAATCAAATTGATTGGCAAATGGTTTCCTTTGTCGCTTTAAGAATTACACAAGAGCAGTGGTTCAATTCCATTTATATACCTAAAGTATATTATTTCGATGTTAAATAAGAAAAGCGGAGGCACCCGTTAAGCGACATATAAACTGGAGCACAGCGGTCTCGAGATAAAGGAAACACGACGAGTATTACGAGTCGATGTTG
>JAEWMK010000425.1 GCA_023457235.1 Bacillota bacterium | reverse complement strand
CTTGTAATCGATTCGCTAGATCTAATCCATTCATCGCATCTTTTGCGTAGAGTACTGGGCCATCATATTCCGGAGAAATTCT
Organism: Bacillota bacterium; assembly: GCA_023457235.1. Classification (GTDB taxonomy): domain Bacteria; phylum Bacillota; class Bacilli; order Bacillales; family Bacillaceae_J; genus Schinkia. The sequence continues at coordinate 9,989 of JAEWMK010000425.1, read as the reverse complement.
TGTATCTGTAAATTTCCGCGAAAGAGCGGCACCCCCAACAAGAATAGGAACTGAGATATTGGCCTGCTTCATATCCTGAGCAGTTAACACCATCTGTTGTGCTGATTTTACAAGCAACCCTGATAAGCCGACGATATCTGGTTTTTCTTCTTCAATCGCTTTAATTAAATCAGCTGGAGCAATTTTTATCCCTAAATCAATCACCTTAAAACCATTATTTGTCAGGATGATATCGACTAGATTTTTACCGATATCATGGACATCACCCTTTACGGTAGCTAGCAAAACCTTGCCCTTACCGCTGTCATTTTCGGTTGCTTCCATGTAAGGTTCTAAGAAGGAAACAGATGCTTTCATGACCTCGGCACTTTGGAGAACCTCTGCAACAATGAGTTGGTTTTCGTTAAAAAGTCTGCCAACTTCAGCCATACCAGCCATTAACGGCCCATTAATAATGTCAAGCGGTGAATCATATTCCTTTAGGGCAAGTTCGAGGTCCGGGATTAATCCTTCTTTTGTACCTTCAACAATATAGTAGGCAAGCCTCTCCTCAAGTGTCATATCATTTTTTTGAACCGCTACCTCTTTTTTCTTATCACGATAAAGGTTGGTGAATTCAGCCAATACCTCATCAGTAGTTTCAAACAAAAGTTTTTCAGCAAGAGTAATTTCTTCTTTTGGAATGGATGCAAAACGCTCAAGCTTTTCAGTGTTGACGATTGCATAATCTAGTCCGGCCTGTGTACAGTGATATAAATAAACGGCATTTAGAATTTCACGTCCAACAGGTGGAAGTCCAAATGAAACATTACTAACTCCTAATATCGTGAAGCTTCTTGGCATTTTTTCTTTAATAAGCCGGATTCCTTCCACTGTTTCATTAGCTGAACCGATATACTGTTCGTCGCCTGTTCCGACAGGGAAAACAAGTGGATCAAAGATTATATCTTCAGGGCGTAGTCCATACTTATCTACTAATAAATGATAGGAACGTTCGGCAACTTCGAGTTTGCGCTCGGCTGTTACGGCCATTCCGGTTTCATCAATGGTGCCTACGACAACAGCCGCACCATAGCGGTGGATGAGAGGTACAATTTTCTCAAGCCGTTCTTCACCATCCTCAAGATTAATAGAGTTGATGATCGCTTTTCCTTGGGAGTAGGTAAGGGCCCGTTCAATTACTTTTTCATCGGTTGAATCAATCACAAGTGGTGCCTTCGTTTTTTTGACAAGAACATCTAAGAAATTTTCCATATCCTCCAGTTCATCACGATCTGGATTGGCTAAACAAACATCAATGACATGAGCGCCGTTTTTCACCTGAGCTCGGGCAATTTCAGCCGCTTCATCAAATTGGCCGTCTATGATTAAAGTCTTAAACTTACGTGAACCAATTACATTCGTTCTTTCCCCAACAAATAACGGTCTCATTGACTCGTCATATAGAAGGGGCTCGATTCCTGAGACAGCATGACCGTGCGTTTCTGTAGGAATTTGCCGCTGTTCGTAGTCCTTTAAAATTTCAGCAAGTGCATGAATATGGTCCGGTGTCGTCCCACAGCAGCCGCCAGCTAAGTTCAACCAGCCTTTTTCTGCAAAGCCTGCTAGCTTTTTAGCGAGAGATTCCGGTGATTCATGGTATTTTCCATCTTCGTCAGGCAATCCGGCATTCGGATAGCAGCTTACACCTGTTGTAGAAAGATCAGATAGGGAGCGAATATGGTCGCGCATAAACTCCGGTCCGGTTGCACAATTCATGCCAATAGCTAAAGGCTTCATATGTTCTACAGATATATAAAAAGCTTCAATCGATTGTCCGGCCAGTGTTGTTCCCATTGGTTCAATTGTTCCGGATATAATCAAAGGAACATTTTTTCCTGAAGATTCGCGTGCTTGTTCAATACCAACAAAGGCTGCTTTAACATTGCGCATATCTTGACTTGTTTCCAGTAGTAACAAGTCAACACCGCCGTCAATTAAACCACGTGTTTGTTCCTCGTAATTTTGAATAAGTTCATCAAAGGTAACACCACCGGTTACAGATAATGACTTTGTTGTAGGTCCCATTGATCCTGCGACAAAGCGGGGCCATTCCGCGCTAGAAAATTCGTCCCTCACTTTACAAGCCAGTTCGGCAGCGACCTTATTAATCTTATAAGCTTTTGTACCAAGCTCATAATCATCTAATACCAACTTTGTCGCACCGAATGTATTTGTTTCGACGATATCTGCGCCAGCTTCAAAATAGGAGCGGTGAATCCATTCAATAACATGGGGAGCTGTTAAGTTTAAATACTCATTACAGCCCTCATAAAGTTCACCACCGAAATCTGCAGCAGAAAGATTTGCTTGCTGTAGCATTGTTCCCATTGCACCATCTATAATCAGTATTTTTTTCTTCATCTGTTCTTGCAATATATTGTGTGACAATCTAATCTTCCTCTCTTAGCTAAAAGTTCTTGCTGTTGTACTATTATTTTTTCATGTCTAGCTCCAGCACCCAGCGACTAGTAGACTTCGCCCATCTCCCTACGATAAGTCAACATCGATTCGTATACTCATCGTGTTTCCTTTATCTCAGTCGATGAGCTCCAGTCTATTCGTCGCTAAACGGGTGCTTTCGCTTTTCGCATGAATGTATTGCACAAGTTCCACCGAAATTTCATAGCGCATAAACGGTGTTATTAAGTAAATTCCTTTAAATAAATCGAACGCCATATCGATTAAGGATTTTGCAATCGCTATGCCTTCGATCGCAGCTTTTTCGCGGTCTGTCCCGCAATCAGCCATTCTTCTTCTGATCTCATCGGTCAATTTAATTCCCGGCACCTCATTGTGAAGAAATTCGGCGTTTTGGCTGCTTACAATCGGCATGATTCCAACATAAATTGGTTTTGTGATATGTTTCGTTTCTTCGTAAACTTGTAAAAATTGCTGTTCATTAAAAATTGGCTGGCTAATAAAATAATCGGCACCATGCTCAATTTTTTTCTCAAGTCGTTTAACCGCTTTATCAAGATGGCGGACATTCGGATTAAAGGCCGCTGCAACTGAGAAGGAAGTCTTTTTTTGCAGAGGTTTTCCTGAAAATGTCATGCCCTCATTAAATTGCTTAATTAGACTGATTAATTCAAAAGAAGACAAGTCATAAACAGATGTGGCTCCCGGAAAGTCTCCAACCTTTGTAGGGTCACCGGTAACAGCTAACACTTGGTCGATACCTAAAGCATCCAAACCCATTAAATGGGATTGGAGACCAATTAAATTTCGGTCGCGGCAGGTAATGTGTACGAGCGGGCGTATTCCCACTTCATTTTTAACAATCGCTGCCATTGCCATATTGCTTATTCTAGGTGAAGCCAATGAATTATCTGCCATTGTAAGGGCATCTATGCCGATCTCTTTTAAAGCTTTAGCCCCTTCTATGAATTTTGCAGTATTTAATGTTTTGGGAGTGTCCAACTCAACGATAACGGACCGTTTCTTCGTAACAATTTCATGCAGGTGTGGTTGAGTAGGTTTAACTGCAATAGTGATAATATTTTCATGATCCTTAATTTTTACATCCTTATGTGTAACAGGTGCTAATCCCTTTAGTCTTTCGCTAACAGCTTTAATATGTTTGGGCGTTGTTCCGCAGCAGCCACCGATGAGACGAACCCCTTGATTCCTCAGGTTAACGGCACATTCGCCAAAATATTCGGCATCTGATTCATATATTAATCTCCCATCCACATAATCTGGTAAGCTTGCATTAGGATAGGCTGACAGGAAAGCTTTTCTTGGCAGTGGTACTTCTTCTAAGGCTTGGGTCATATGATGGGGTCCGAGACGGCAATTTAAACCGACAACATCAGCACCAAGATCTTCGAGTTCTTTTGAGGCGATACGAAGTGGTGTTCCGTCCTGTAATACAGCAACCTCATGAATAGAAACCTGGGAGATAATCGGTAAATCGGTTTCTTTTCTAGCAATTTCAAGGACAGTTTTTATTTCATCGAAATCGTAGAACGTTTCAAGTAATAATCCGTCTACACCTTCCATCAGAATGCTGTAAAGCTGTTCACGAAAAGACCGCTTTATTTCATCTATGGTTGCTGCGCTTTTTTTAATTCCCCGTATTCCTCCGAAAGTTCCTAACACATACGTATTTTCTTTGGCTGCTTTTTTTGCAAGGCGTACGGCCGCTGTATTAATATCTTTTACTTGGTCTTCTAGACCGTACCTGGCAAGTTTTATATAATTTGCGCCATACGTATTTGTTTGAATTACTTCAGCTCCAGCGTTAATGTATGTTTCATGGATTTGGGTAATACGGTCTGGCTGGAGAAGGTTTAATTCTTCAAAGCAAAAATCAACACCATATGAATAAAGGAGCGTCCCCATCGCACCATCAGCTATTAAAATACGATTTTGCAAATCTTGTAATAATCCCATGTTTTCACCTGCTAAACTATAGATTCGATTAAATCAAACAGAAAAAGTCTTCTCCATTAAGAAGAAGACTTATTGCCTAGCCATGCAATTCTTCTTCTTATCTGTCTGGAATTAGCACCTGACCTTTTAGGCTGGTTGCTGAGATTTCATAGGGCCAGTCCCTCCACCTCTCGAGATAAGAATATAGTTTTATACTTAGGGTAGTATTTATGTTTATACTAATTTACTATAGTACAACGTAATTTACAAGTGATTTTTTTGAATTGTTAAATAGTATTAATTGTCAAAAAAGTATCCACAACTTATTAATAGGTTGTGGATATTACTCATTACATTCTTTAGTTAATAAATTTCCAAGGAGGAGAACCTCATTAATAAGCTTGTCCAATTCTTGGCTAATCATAATTGTTCTTTTATTAGTAAAACCATATTGAAGTCCATTATTTATCATTTGTTTCCGTTTTTTTTCAATTAAAGTGTTTAAAGAATTTAGTTGATCTAATTGTACCTGTGTAGAAGTTGTTTCCATCGAGCAGTCCCCATTTTAAAAATAGTAATAATAGTGTAATTTAATTATAACTTTTTTCCTACTTAATTTGATGTGAATTTGATCACAATTCGTTTACAATTTATTGAAAATATTACAATAAAGGTAAAATACCAAAAAGGTGGAACAGGAGTTTCTTTCCTGGCCACCCTTAATTAGTGAGTACAAATGCTTATTTAATTGGATTACCAACACAATCGAAACGTGCTACACCGGAATCATCTGTAACTATATTGCAATTTGAGTCTTTTCCAGTTCCAAAAACCGTGGAATAAGTTTTCCAACCTCCGTCCAAGTTTACGGCTTTAAATCCATTAAGCGTTAATATTCTTGCAGCTAGATAACCACGAAGCCCAACTTGGCAATTTACATAAATTGTTTTATCTTTTGGGAGTTCATCAAGATGGTTGCGTAGCTCATCTAGTGGAATATTTACAGCTCCTTTTATAACACCAAGCTTTAGTTCATCTGGATTACGTACGTCTACAAGGAAGCCGCCATTCGTAACGATTTCATCGATCTCGTGCCATTGTACCGTTTCAACGGCATCTTCGATAATATTAGAAGCGACATAACCAGCCATATTCACCGGGTCTTTTGCTGATGAATAGGGTGGAGCATAGGCCAACTCTAAATCGGCTAAATCAAGTACAGATAATCCACCTTTGATCGCTGTTGCGATAACATCAATCCGCTTTTCTACACCGTCTTTTCCGATGCCTTGAGCACCATAAATTTTTCCAGTCTCTTTGTCAAAGATGACCTTTAAGGCGATTGGTGCTGCTCCTGGATAATAGCCGGCATGCGATCCAGGATGGATATGAATGACTTGATAATTGTTAATGCCGATACGTTTCAATGTTTTCTCATTATTCCCGGTACTTGCAGCCGTATAATCCAATACTTTTGCGACGGAAGTACCCATTGTCCCGTTATATGTTTCTTTTTTTCCGTAAATATTATTTGCAACAATCCGACCTTGACGGTTTGCAGGCCATGCGAGTGGAATAGCAGTGGTAGTACCGTTAATATAATCGGTGACTTCGATAGCATCACCAAGAGCGTAAATATCCGGATCGCTTGTTTCGAGATATTCATTTACTTTAATATGACCGCGTTCCCCAAGATCAAGACCAGCATCTTTTGCTAATTCATTTTCCGGTCTTACCCCGATTGCTAATAAAATCATCTCTGTTTCAATTTCTTTTCCGCTGTTCAAAATTACTTTTGAACCATTATTCTGAAAAGCTTGGACACCATCTTCGAGAATGAGGTTGACACCTTTTTCATTCATATGAGTGTGTAAAATGGATGCCATTTCGATATCGAAGGGAGCCATTACTTGATTTGACATTTCAATTAATGTGACTTCAATTCCGCGCTCATACAAGTTTTCAGCCATTTCAACACCAATGAAACCACCACCGATAACGACTGCTTTCTTTGGTTTCTTATCATCCACATAGGCCTTGATTGCATCTGTATCCGGAATATTTCGAAGCGTAAATAAATTATTTGCCTCTTTAATTCCAGGGATCGGAGGGACAATCGGTCTTGCACCAGGGGACAATATCAACTGATCATAGCTTTCATCATAGGTTTCTCCGGTTTTTAAATTGTGAACAGTTACCGTTTTAGCATCACGGTTGATCTTGGTTACTTCACTTAAATTGCGAATATCCATATTGAATCTGTCTGACATGCCGTCGACAGTTTGAACTAACAATTTTTTCCGGTCTTTTATAACTTCTCCAATATAATATGGAAGTCCACAATTTGCAAATGAAATATATTCGCCTTTTTCAAACATAATAATATGTGATTTTTCATCTAATCGTCTTAATCTAGCTGCAGCAGTTGCACCTCCGGCAACGCCACCCACAATAATAATTTTCTTCCCCATGTTTCTACCTCCCAATGGAATAGTAATTATCTTTATATACCTATACAGGTATATTGATAAAATAACCTAACTGAAGGAAACAGTCAACTTTTTTATTCATCTATTTAAATTTTACCATCCAAAGATTGGAAGTTAAACACATGTCATGAATATGTCATTGAATATATATATTTTCTATATCGACAGCATAATCATAAGCTAAAACTAAACCAATATCGGTTGGATGCTCCTGATCATTTGAAATCGTAAAAGGAATATGATTATTATTAGCGAGTTTGATATAGTCACTTAAATATGAATAATCAATATCACCATTTAAAAGCATTTTTATATTCGGGTTCTGTTTCATCAGCTCTTGTATTTGACTATTAGTCCCAGATTCTCTGACTTGAGATTTTGTTAATACAGCCAAAATTCTTTCCCTAAGTGTCCCAAGGAATTTATTTCTTTCCTCTGGATTAATTTCTTTCGGACCATGAATACCTTCTTGCAAAATGTCTTGAATGTCTTTTGTCATTTGAAATACTCCTTTTCTTGAGGTTTATTTGTGCATATGTTTTAGAATTTGTAAAAGGATTGTATTCATGTATTAATCTCCATAATTGCTTCACTTATGGTATGATTTTGATAATGGTTGGGGGGAGGGAATAGCATTTTGAAGGATAGATTATCTACGTTTTTAGTTTTATTAGCTGCGGTTCTTTGGGGAACAACAGGTACCGCACAGACCTTTGCACCACCTGACACACATCCAATTTCATTTGGAGCGATGAGGTTAGCAGTTGGCGGTACAACGTTATTACTTTTTGTATCATTGCAAGGAAAATTGAAGTTTAATAATTGGCCATTGAAAGAGGTTGTCTTAGCCGCTTTATGTATGGCATGTTATCAACCGTTTTTTTTCTCAGCTGTAAAAATAACTGGGGTTGCAATCGGAACGGTAGTGGCAATCGGTAGTTCACCAATTTTAGCAGGGATCATGGAATGGATATTTAAAAAGACGATGCCGACAAAATCGTGGTGGCTTGCAACAGTCGTTGCCATTTCTGGCTGCCTACTTCTATTTACAACTAACGGAGCGGTACAGGTGCAACCATTTGGAATACTGTTGTCACTAGGGGCCGGATTAGCATTTGCTACATATACATTAGTCAGTAAAGAATTGCTCAAAACACAGGCACCGGATTCCGTTGTTGCCGTCGTATTTACATTAGCTGCTATTATGTTAGCACCATTATTATTCGTGTTTGACCTATCATGGTTATTCCAAATCAATGGAATTGGAACAAGTCTATATTTAGGTGTATTCGCAACTGGTATTGCTTATTTATTGTTTAGTAAAGGATTAGTGAAAATTCCGGCCTCGACAGCCGTAACTCTTTCGTTGTTTGAGCCATTAACAGCAGCACTCCTAGGGGCATTTTTAATTGGGGAATCTTTGTCAGTCCAGGCATGGTTTGGGGTGGCGCTAATATTCCTGGCTATTGTTGTAGTATCTATGGCTCCCAAGAACAAAAGGAACCGTAAATCTGAACAAGTCCATGAAGGTGAGTGTATTAAATCAGCATCGAAATGAGATGAATATGAGGCTATTGTTCACCGAGGTTCGGACAGTCCTGTCCGAACCTAATTTATAATTTGCGGATATGAAGACCTTTTTTACTGCTTCCAGCCCGAGTTTTAGTCTTCATCCACCTTATGAAGACATTTTCTCATCCTCCCGAGCTGGGATTTAGTCTTCATCCACGTTATGAAGACCTTTTCTTAACCTCTCAAGCCGAACCTTAGTCTTCATCCACCTTATGAGGATTGTTTTTTCCGTTCTCAAAGTTTAATAGACATTGGTTCTCCTGATGCTTGTTTATTGTTTTCGATTGTTTCAATGAATTTTGCCATTGTTGAAGTTAAGTAAGTATCGGCTCTTCTTATAAAAACGGTTTTAATCTTACTGTATTTTTCTGGAAGTGTATAACACTGTATAAGTCCACTTTGTTCCATATGGGTGACTGCTGACTTTGGTACAAAGGTAACGCCTAATCCAACGGCAACACTTTGCAAGATCGTTTCTAAAGTGCCGAATTCCAATACTTTCTGCGGTTTGATATTTTGATCTCTATACCATGCTTCAAGGCGTGCCCGATATCCACAGCCTTCACTAAAGCATAAGAATGGCTCCTTTTTCAACTCATCCAAGTTAGAGGCATGTCTATCCGAAATTAAAACAAGCTCCTCTCGAAACACTTCATGTGATACAAGATCGGGATGAAAGTCCGATTCTGTAACGAAAGCCCCGTCCAATTTATGATGGAGTACTTCTTCTTCTAATGTTTCCGTCACTCCAGTAAATAGCGATAAATCCACATTTTTAAATTTTTTAATAAAGGCAGATAATATTTTCGGTAAATGTATGACGGTTTCAACGGTTCCAATATCTAACTTTCCAGATGGTTCTTCTTTACTTTGAACAGCTTTTTTCATTTCATCGGTTAACAATAGTATTTTTTTACTATAGGTCAGTAATTTTTTCCCCTCTGGTGTTAAACTCATCCCACGACGATGGCGGTTAAACAATGGGGTATTCAATTCCTGTTCGAGTTTCTGAATTCTCATTGTTATATTGGATTGCACGTAACTTAACTCTTTTGCAACCTCTGAAATCGTTCCTTTTTCTGCCACCATCTGAAAGATCTCTAAATCTTTAAACTCCATATTTTCCCCATCCTTAAATATTGTCATCCTCAACTTGATTTCTATCATATCAATATTAATGATGAAAATCATTATTTTTATTCATTTTACGAGATATTCAAATGGAGCTATTATGATGAATATAACAAATTAATGAAAGAGGTAGAAGAATTTGAAAAATAATGTATTGTGGGGAGCTATTCTATGTTTTATTGCTGCAGCTTCATGGGGAGCAATGTTTCCGGTGGCGCATGCGGCTTTCAAATATATTGATCCCTTCTACTTTACAATTATTCGCTATGGATCTGTGACAATCATTTTAATAGCGATATTATTATGGAAAGAAGGAAAGAAGGCTTTTAGGTTAGAAGGGAAAGGCCTACAATTATGGGTTTACGGTACAATGGCATTTAC
>JAEWMK010000424.1 GCA_023457235.1 Bacillota bacterium | reverse complement strand
CGGTTTGAATTAGAGCAGCAGGTCATCGCTAACGAAAAGCTTTCAATTATCGGTAAAATGAGTGCCAGTTTGGCGCATGAAATTAGGAATCCATTAACGCCAATTAGCGGATTTCTTCATCTATTAGAAAACAACTTTGATAGTTCAAAGTCACCAGAATATTTTAAAATCATTAATGATGAACTGGAACGAATGAAAGAACTAATCAATAATTTCGTTATCGTTTCAAAACCTGAAGCTCCATTCAAAAAAGAAGTAAACATTCCAAAATTACTTCAAAATACTATTCAATTTATGGAAACCCAAGCCAATCTGCATGGTATCTCTATTAAATTTACAGATAATGTAAATGAAGACGACTTAAGTATATATATCGATAAAAATCAAATTAAACAAGTCTTGATTAATTTGATTCAAAATGCTATTGAGGAAATGAATGCTGGTGGGGAAATTCATATCGTTTTAAATAGAGATACTTCTACGAATTGGGTAGAAATTTCCGTGATCGACCAGGGCTCCGGTATCGACCAGGAAGTTCTGAGCAATTTATTTACACCATTTTTAACAACAAAACCAAGTGGGACAGGCCTAGGATTATCGGTTTGCCATCGGATTATCAATAACCATAATGGTGAAATCGATGTTGAAACAATAAAAAACAAAGGTACAACATTCAAAATCAAATTACCTATCAACGGATCACGGGTTCAGGCATAGCGCGGACATGGGGGCGGGTTCTCCGGCCCGCTTTTGGGACAGAGGGTCGGTGGGCCATGGGGTCGGCGATGGGACATGAGGTCGGGAACTCCGGCTCGCTTCCCAGTTTTGGCTTATGTGGGACACGGGGTCGGGAACTCCGGCTAAGGGAACTCCGGCTCAACTGGGACACGGAACCCCAATTGGGACACAGAACCCGACCCCCTGTTCCAAAAAATTAAACGAGGCGATTAAAATGACAACTGTTTTAAACGTACTAATGCAGCATTTGAAAAAATGGAATGTAACGCATATTTTTGGAATTCCAGGCCGACCTGTAGTGCCACTCATTACAGAAATGGTTAAACACGATATCAACTTTGTTTTGGCGCGCCATGAAACTGGTGCGGGTTACGCCGCTGGAGGCTTTGCTTTACAAAAGAAAACATTAGGAGTTGCATTCGCTACAGCTGGACCTGGTGGAACAAATATGATTACGTCCGCCGGACAAGCGATGGCGCACAATGCACCTGTATTATTTTTAACAGGGCAAATTTCTGCTGGTAAAATCGGCAAATCATATAGCCAAGACTCCTCTTCATTTGGGGCAGATTTAGTTAAAATGTTCGAGCCCGTGACAAAATACAGTGCCAGTGTAGATCGGGGAGATTCGTTTGAAAGCCACCTAAGACATGCGATTGAACGTGCTTTTACGGGCGTGAAGGGGCCTGTCCACCTTTCGATTCCACTTGATGTTTTACAGGAAAAAATCACACCTTTTGACATAGATCTACCTCAAGCACCCCAGACGATCGCGGCAAATATTGAAGAAGCATTCAATTTGATAAAAGAAGCCAAAAATCCGGTGTTCTTTTTAGGAAAAGGAATTCGCTCATCAGATAGTTACGAAGAAATTTTTGAAATCGCATCGAGATTAAGTATTCCGGTCATAACGACAGGCGGCGGAAAAGGAACATTTCCAACCAACCACCCGCTTTCATTAGGAGTGTATGGCTTAGGAGGCACTGATGAAGCCGATCAATTTTTACAATCCGGTGTTGATGTCATGATTGTCGCCGGTTCATCGCTTAATGATATGGCTATGGCAGGATTCCGGCCGGACTTTTACCCGGAAAAAGTCATTCATTTTGACCTTGACCCAACTTTCGTAGGCAAAACGATCCCGAGACCAACCTTATTTGTTCCGGGGGATTTGAAGGAAAATTTGAAAAAGATCCTATACCTGACACTGGATTTTGAAGTCACTGATCTTTGGGATGAAAGTGATGGGAGTGGCCTTGGCCATTCGTGGGGACAAAGCTGGGGCTGGGGAAATCCGGGGCATGCGGGTAATTCGGGAAACGGGGGCGAGTCCTCTGGCTCAGTTTCGGATTCGAGACACGGGAGCGGGCTCTCCGGCTCAGTTATGGATCCAGGACATGGGGGCGGGTTCTCTGGTCCAAATTTTACTGGTCCGCAAGACTCAAACCCAAGCAACCCAGAACTAGAAGATGCCTCACCTGAAAATATACGTGCTATCTTTAAACGGTTAAAAGAAACCTACGGAGATTTATTTAATGCAGCCGAGCAAATTGGGGCTACTAATGAGGACATGTCTTCTTTCCAAAAAATATTTGAAGAACTAGACGCCGCCTCAAAACTTGTAGCAGCAACACGCGGAGACTGGGACAGAGTTCCCGACCCTATGGTTCAGTGGGACGAGGAACCCGCCCCTGTGTCCCAGACTTATATTTCGTCGGTGTCAGCTATCCATGAAATCCGCCGGAATTTACCTGAATTTTCAAAAGTATTCGCGGATGTTGGAAGTCATGCCTATTACGCTGTAAAACACTTCGATGTGTACCAGCCAAATACTTTTTTCTTCGATGACCGCTTTATCGCAATGGGAAACGGGATTGGCTATGCGATTGGAGCTAAAATTGCGGAGGGCACTCACTCTCACAATCACAACCAGCCTATCGCTTGTATTACGGGAGACGGCTGCATGCTCATGCACGGAACGGAAATCGCAACTGCAGTCGAACATCGCGCTCCAATCCTTTTCTTTGTTTTTAATAATAGTGGATTGGACATGGTGGAAACGGGCATGAAGCATTGGCAAAATTGCCCCGGCCATGTTGTCTACAACAACCCGATTGATTTTGTTTCTTTTGCAAAAGCATTAGGCTGCGAAGGCTTCCGTTGTTTGAATGAAGAAGACATTGCAAAAGCAATTCAAATAGGATTACAAAATGAGGTCCCAACCATCATCGAGATCATGGTTGACCCTGATGAAATCCCGCCTACTTTAAAACGGGATGAATAAACGACTGCACTATTATTTTTGAAAAATCATATTCGGCAAAACCTGCTATTGGAAAAGACGAATAAGTAGTGTAGCCCACTATCGAATATTTTTTACAAAATTAATAAAATAATTAGATTGCTAGGAGGCGAAAAAAATGTCCGCTCGTAAAGAAATTGGATTAGAAAACCTGAGGGGAATTTCAGGTGAAGTCGGAGTTGAAGCAGTCGAAAAATTAAGAGGCACTTCCCCGGAGTTGTCTGATTTTATTACCGAATTCGCCTTTGGCGATATCTATTCATTACCAGCACTTACAAAAAGGGACAAAGTGCTAATTACCCTATCCTCTATCATAACACAGGGTGACGCGGGAGCGCTAAAGGTGCACCTCCACTCTGCCCAAAACATCGGATTGACAAATGAAGAAATAAAAAACGCGATCCTGCATTGCATCCCATACGTCGGATTTCCAAAAGTAATCAGTGCGATGCAGGTGTTTGAGGAGATTTTGGAGGATTGAGTTTGGCTGGGGTATGGGATCTGACCAAGGATGGGCGGTCCACAGGGTCGGGCTCTCCGGCCGAGAGACACAGGGTCGGGTTATCTGTCCCAGTTAAGCCGCAATATGAGCCTCAGTTCCCTACCCCGCGTCCCACAGATCCCCGGTTACGCTAATAGCAAATCCCCTGTCTGGATTTCCGTTTTGGATACCATTCCCATTGCCTCCATTACTTGTTGAAGCCGCTCGATGGTTGCACCATAATACTCATTCCGTTCATCCCTTGAAACTTGAGACGGAGTAACCCCCAATCTTTTTGCTAAATCCTGCTGGCTCATTCCAAGGTAAATACGATAGGCAATTAATGCCTTACCTAATTCGTGGAAGTTGATTATTTTATCAAATTCTCCCCTTTTAATCCTTTCGTAAAAAATAACTTCTTCTTTTAACTGCTCATGAAAAGAAATAGAAGGTTGGAGCGCTTTTTCGATTTGCTCCGATGTAAGCCCCGTATCCTCCAACGCTTTCCTTTGGCTTTCAATGAAGACTTTATCTTCCCTTAATTTATCCAGTGCTTTACTATATGCAGCCTCAGTCTTTATCACCATGTCTCACCTCAATTCCATTATTTTCACAATTCCTTTTGGCAAAAAGGTATCCCTTGTTTTTCTAAAAGCAGCAGGAAACTGTTGGTGGTTTCCATATTCATCAAAAATCCCTGATGGTTGACCAAAATGAGGATATAATTCAACTCGATAACGATGCCACATTGGAAGCTGTCTTTTTGTATAACCACGATATGGTTTACGACTATGACTATCCCAAGTCCATATTTTATATGGGTCTAGTGCGTTTAACTTTCGTTCAAGTTCGCCTGTAGCCAACTCCATTAAATCACATTCGAAATATCCATCAATATCGTTAGGATGTGCTTTTTCCTCAACAAAAGAACCATCAATATATATTTCATCAATTCCTACTTCCCACAATTGTTGTACTAATGCTTCTAATTGATCAACTAAAAATAATCTCCATTTAATGTCCCATGGTTTATCACTTTTTGGACCTCTTATTAAAATAGATTCCCTTAGTTGATTCAGCGTTAATTCATAATCCCTTGGTGGTAACAGCCCGTTTTCATTGAAAAACATACATACTACCTCCCTAATATTATATGATTTTATTAACAAAAATGTCAATTTAACTTATTTGTTATCTTTAGTTTAATACCGTTTTTAGGACATAGTTCCCGAGACACAGGACCGGGTTCTCTGCCCCAGTTGATCCACAGTTTCCGACCCTTTGTCCCCACAAACAGCGGCGATTTTGGTCCGCAGTTCCCAACCCCGTGTCCCAGTCAAAGCGCATCAAAGGCCAACTACCGAATGCGGGAAATCACACTTTTTGAAATACCTGTGATTCTTGATAACTGCCTTATTGAAATACCCTCCATCTCTTTCAATTTAGATAAAACACCGTTTCTCTCCTTTTTGTCCATTTGCTGGATCGTAGCTGTATTTTCAATTCCCATTTGATTCAGGATGCTGATTACTTCACTATCAGTCTTTTTAACTATGTCAAAGTCAACATCCAAGAATTGATCCTCGTTTGTGGCCTCCATAAAATCCATGAACTTTTGAATTGTAACGATTTTGTCTAAAGAAAATTCTTTTAATACAGTTTCGATATCTATCATGTCCCCGGCGTTGAAGAATTCATGGATGCTTGTCCACCTAATTTCAAAAACATTGCTTGCCAATCCTGCCTTTAACGGGTTTTGATGTATATATCTAATGACCCTCATAAAGTAGTCTTGCGTTTCTACATTTTCACTCCTAAAA